>JBKGUS010000469.1:0-5203 GCA_046462295.1 Thermoleophilaceae bacterium
GCCTCAATGCCGAAAATCGCCCTGCCAGAGACCACGCGCGGCCCGTTGCCGACCCTCGCGTCCGCGCAAGACGAGCGCCCAGGCAAGGCAGCCGAAGGCCGCCGTCGTTGCCAGTGTCCGGACGATGTTCCAGGCGACCCAAGGGGTCACGAAGTCGTCGCGGACAGCGGCTAGATTCTCGATGCGGGCGGGGTCACCCGCGTTCTTCAGGTCATCGTTGAGCGGGAAGTGGAACGCGAAGGTGACGACCACCATCACCGTGTAGAGGGCGAGGCCGGCTACGATCCAGCCTGCGGGCTTGGCCAAGCCGGAGCGACGCGCCTGAAAGAGGGCGACTGCGGCGAGCGCCGGAGCACCGAGGAGTGTCAGGAAGAAGGCCGGATTCTCGATCTTGTCGATCATCTGTTGCATCGCATCGACAAGCGTGCGGTCGTCGGCCGCGGTAAGGGCCGGCATGACGGCGACGTCGAAGGCGTAGAAGAGTCCCGCCAGCAGGCCCATGGCGATCACGGCTGCGCCCAGCACGATGTCCGCGCTGCGGTCGGCGCCCGTCGGCTCGTCCACGGTGGCGCGGTTCTCCAGCGCTTGTTGTGCGTAGTGCTTGTCCATCCGTTCTCGGTCTCCGTTGGCGGGATGACGTCAAGCGGCTCGGGTGGCCCTCGCGTTCCAGATGCCGGTAGCGGCCGCGTCGCGTGCGTAGTCGCTGAAGTCCCGCGGCTCGCGGCCGAGGGCGCCCTGAACGCCGTCGGCCAGACGGGCGTTGCGGCCGTCGAGGACCTCGCCGAAGAGGACAGTCAGCATCTCGAGGACCTCGCTCGGGACGCCCTGCTCGGCAGTGGCGGCCGCGAAGTCCTCAATCGAGATCGGTACGTAGCGGATCTCGCGGCCCACCGCCCGGGAGATTTCCAGGACCGCCTCCGCGAACGTGAGGAGCCGGGGCCCGGTGAGCTCGTATACCAGCGTGGGTTCGGGCCTCGTGTCGTCGTTCATGGTTTGCCCAGTGCTTGATCGATGGTTGAGGGGAAGTTGCCGGGATCGAGTTCGGGCCGTCTATGGCTGGAGAGCGCCGATTCATGCTGGGACGTCCAGCGGCCGCCGTGACGGTGTCGCTGCTGCGCGGCCGCGGCGCCTCGCGAGCCAGGCCAGCGGTGCGAGGACGATGCGCTGCAGCCAGCGGGGCGGAAACGCTCCCTGTACCTCGTCCTCGAACTCCTGGGTGAACACGGCCAGGTCGAGCGGCCTCGGGATGCCGCCCAGCATCGTGCGGCCCTGCTCGGCGAGGCCGACGGCGGTCTCGAAGAGCTGCTCCATCTTCAGTGCCGGGCTCACCTCGACGCGGACGAGCGCGTCACCGTCGCCGACATTTGCGAAGTCGTGCTTTTGGCCAGGGGGGACGACGACTACTTCGCCGGGGCCCGCGACGACCCGCTTGCGCCCCATCTTGAAGCGCATCGTGCCCTCGACGACCTCGAAGCGTTCCTCCTGGTTCGGGTGAATGTGCTGGCCACCCGGGACCCGCCGGTTCGCGGGAAGCTCGAGGTCGATCGCGAGCAGCTCGCCGCCCGTGTTCGCCGATGTCTTGCGGAACGTGATCCGCTCTCCGCTTGCCGGGTTCTCGAGTGTCTGTCCTCTGTACGCCATGGTCGCTCCGATCTGGTCGCTGGATGCAAGGCGTCCAGTCTCTCGCGATAACAGAGGACTATCTATGACCGCGACGAGCCGATATATGCCCGATCGTCCACCAGGACGGACTAGTCGGCTAAGAGCATGCATACTTGGCGGCATGGAAGCGCCCGACCCCTTCCCGCCGGCGGATCCCCTCGGCGAGGCACTGCATTTCCTGCGGATGAACGGCGCGTACTACTGCCGCTCCGAGCTCACCGCACCCTGGGGATTCACGCTGCCGCCCATGCCGGGCTACCTCTGGTTCCACGTGGTCACCGCGGGCCGGCTCTGGCTCGAGACCGGGGAGGACGACCGGGACTGGATCCAGCTCGGAGACCTCGCGCTGGTGCCGCACGGGGACGGCCACGTCCTCTGCAGCGAACCGGGAGCTCCCGCCCCGGGGATTCTGGACCTCGAGCGTGAGGCCGTCAGCGATCGCTACGAGATCCTTCGCCACGGCGAGGGTGGCGCGCCCACCGGGCTGATCTGCGGGGCCGTGCGCTTCGCACATCCGGCCGCCGGCAACATCATCGAGATCCTGCCGAGCACGATCCACATCGAGGCCGCCAGCTCGCCCAGGCTCGAGTGGATGCAGAGCGTGCTGCGGCTGATGGCCTCCGAGGCCGGCGAGCTCCGGCCCGGCGGCGAGGCCGTGATCACGCGCCTCGGGGACATCCTCGTGATCCAGGCGATCCGGGCCTGGATGGAGAGCGACCCGGCCGCGCAGAGGGGCTGGCTGGGAGCGCTCCAGGACCCCCAGATCGGACGCGCCATCTCACACATCCATCGCGACCCCGCCCGGAACTGGACCGTCGCCTCGCTGGCCCACGAGCTGGCGATGTCGCGCTCGGCCTTCGCCGCCCGCTTCACCGAGCTCGTCGGCGAGCCGGTGATGAGCTACGTGGCACGCTGGCGCATGCAGGTCGCGGTCGCTGCGCTGAAGGAGGAGGGCGCCACGGTCGGCCAGCTCGCCGACCGGCTCGGCTACCGCTCCGAGGCCGCGTTCAGCCGCGCCTTCAAGCGCGTCATCGGCGTCTCGCCGGGCGCGATCAGGAGGACCGCCGGCGAGCAGGACCGCGCGCTGATCGCCGCCGCGGCGGGCTGAGAGTGCGAAGGGCGGCCTAGGTGTAGTTCCTGATCACGTTGGTCATCCGCGCCCCCTTGGAGGCTCGGAGCTGCCAAGCACCCCAGTTCCAAGGAGGACACCGGATGGATCTCCACGCTCTACATGCGAAGCGACTTCCGCTTGCGCACTTCCGTCTCAATCGGCGTCGGCGGAACCCGCCGTCTCCTCCTCATCGCGCATAGCGATAGTGAGCCGACGCTAGGTGAATCGTGCTCGCTGTTCGTCCAGCCCAGGAGCGCGCGGTGATGCGGGACCGCCATCGCGTCGGCCTGACCTACGGCCCGGGTGCACCCTCGCCCGCGAGCTCCCGAGACGGCGCTCGTGGTCTGGCGGCGGCATCGCGAGCCGTTCGGTTCGTCGCATGTCCGCGCCGAGCCGTAACGGCGTGGCCCGGCCGCGTCGCCCTCGCCGATCGCGGGCCTCGCATCCGCTTCGAGGTGCGCGTCGACGGGCGACGCTGGAGATCGCTCGTACTTCCCGAACGCTCGCCCCAGTCAGTGCTCGCCGGGCCTGAGCGGCTCGGTGGCGGCGCGTTCCCAGGCCGAGTCCTGGTATCGAATCATCGCGATCATCGTGGGGAGCGCGACCAGCGTCCCTGAGATCACGGCCGCCGCCAGCGAGTGGTCGACGATCAGAGTCGCCGCCAGGGCGGCGGTCGAGCCGGCGAGCACTCCAGTGATCACCGCGATCATGCCGGCGACCGTGCGCAATCCCTGCCAGCGATCGCCGGGCACTCGCTGCATGAGGAGCCGCTCGGCGGGCGGGACGCTCAGCAGGTACGGAGCGATCTCCGGCGCGTGCCCGAAGTAGTAGCCGCGCAGCAGGGCGATCCGGCGCGCGTACTCAGTGTCCTCAATCGACGACTGCAGCGTCCGCTCGAAGGTGACAAACCCGACGAAAGCCAGGGTCGGGAGGAGAACCAGGGCGAATCCGTAGAAGGCCGATCCCAAGCTGCTTGCGGTCGCCACCAGGCCCAGGGCGACGAGGCCGCCCGAAACCGCGGCAAGGAACATGTTCGCCCGGCCGTTCGACTCGGCGATCGTCGCGGAGCGGGCGCCCTGGAGTACAAAGTGCTCAGTGGTCACGAACGTGACCGCCGCGGAGCGCGGGTCGGCCTCGTCGGTGGCATCTTGGTCGCTGGCGGGAGGAATCGCGATTTCGATGCTTTCATCGGTGACGGATGGCATCGGCCCACCGCTGAGCCGGCCAGCGCTTCGATCCGCGCCGCGACGGCCGCTTAATAAAGGAGCCGACCTGCGCCCGGGCGCTGTCCGGCAGCACTTCCGCGTTCGCGACCCTCGGCCCCCAAAACCACGCCATTGGCAGGCAAAAACCCTGCGAAACCCTGCACACCCAGAGAAGCGGACGACGGGCCTCGAACCCGCGACCTTTGGCTTGGGAAACCGGGGGTTTGTGGCTTTGGAGTGCGGGATTGGGGGTGGATGCGACCTGGATGCGACCTTGACCTCGCTGGCCGGTTCGCGAGACGTGCGCAGTCGGCCGGAGCGGAAGCGAGCTGAGCGTCAGCGGAGACTGCTGCGTTTCGTCCGAGGCGGGACCGGCTCCAAGGGGCTCCGCTACGCGATCGTCAGCTAGATGAGTGCTTCCATGTCGAGAAGCGCTGACCGGCTCCGCTCACTAGGTGAAGGGCCACGACAGGCGCGGCCCACGACACCAGGAGACCACGATATGACGCTTCAGCGGATGGACAACGTTCTCATCGTTGTCGACGACCTCGAGGCTGCCAAGGCGTTCTTCGCCGAGCTCGGTATGGAGCTGGAAGGCGAGACGCAGGTCGAGGGTCCTTGGGTGGACAGGACCGTCGGGCTCGACGACGTCCGTGCCGACATCACGATGATGCGGACCCCGGACGGGCACGGCCGGGTTGAGCTGACGAAGTTCCACACGCCCCCGGCGGTCAGGGCCGAGCCGGAAAGCGCGCCGGCGAACACCCTGGGCATACGCCGCATCATGTTCACGGTCGACGACGTCGAGGACGTCGTTGCGCGCCTGAGCAGCCACAGTGGCGAGCTCGTCGGCGAGATCGCGCAATACGAGGACAGCTACCGGCTCTGCTTCGTGCGTGGCCCTGAGGGCATCATCATCGGACTGGCCGAGCAGCTCGGCTGAAACCTCCCTGGATGCGAGCTGGATCGCCCGGACGCCACTGGCCATCGGCCGTTCGGTGGCCGTGAGGCGATCCGCTCCCAGCAGCGGCCATCTCCCCGTACGGCAGGGCGTCCGGTCGGACCCGCATGGCGGTCCGCATCGCTACCGCTCCCTTCCGCGCAAGGCGGCACGCAGCGACCTGACGTGGCGGGCTCTCGCTGACCGGCGAACCGCCGGTGAGTCCGCTTAGGCGAATCCGTCCTCGTCACGCGGCGTGCAGGCGTCGGCCGGGCCAGAGCTGTG
>JBKGUS010000470.1:0-6686 GCA_046462295.1 Thermoleophilaceae bacterium
CGCCTCCACGCCGTGGCGACCCAGGCCGCCGCCGACCGGCTCGCCCGCGAGCTCGAGTACGAGGACCGCGACGAGCTGCTCGTGTCGGCGCTCCTGCACGACGTCGGCAAGCTCGTGCTGGGTCACGCCTACCCCGGCTACCCGTCGCAGATCCACGGGGTTGCGCGCACGCCCGAGGAGCGCCTGCACCGCGAGCGCCTCGAGCTCGGCGTAGACCACGCCCTCGTCGGAGGTGTCCTGGCCCGTCGCTGGGGGCTGCCGAACCGCCTGGCGATGGCGATCGAGCGCCACCACGCCGACGATGCCGACGGCGAGGCCGCACTGGTACGCCTCGCCGACATGCTGGCCCACTACGGGCACGCCCAGCCGGTCAACCCGAAGGCGCTGCTCCACGCCGCCCGCACCTGCGACCTCTCCACCAACCAGCTGCGCGAGGTCATGTACGAGCTTCCGCAGGGCAACGGCAACGCCAAGCGCAACGTGGACCCGTGCCCGCTGTCGAGCCGCGAGGTCGAGGTGCTGAAGCGCCTGGCCGAGGGCAAGGTCTACAAGCAGATCGCGCACGAGCTGGAGCTCTCGACGAGCACGGTGCGGACGCACCTCCACAACACCTACGCGAAGCTCGGCGCCGTGGACCGCGCGCAGGCGGTTCTGATCGCCACCGAGCGCGGCTGGCTCTAGAGACCGGAAATTTCGCCGTTCCGGAAGGCGTCGACGAAGAGTCGATGGTCCTCTCGCGTCCTCTCCCCGTAGTCCGTCCCGAACTCCGCCAGCTCTGACGCGAAGTCCTCGTCGAGGACGGCGTGGATCGCCTCCTCCGTCTGGAAGTCGACCAGCTCCTCGGCGCTGCCGGCGTCCGAGACGCAGTGGATCTTCGCCGTCGCATGCCCGAGGCTGCGGAGCAGCGGCAGCATCTCGTCCGGCTCGCTGACGTGGTCCCAGTCGAGGTCGGCCTCGTAGGGCGAGAGCTCCTGCACCACCTGGCCCTTGTCGTGCAGCTCGCACCAGCCGAGCCACGGGTCGGCGTGGGCCTGCAGCGCGCGCTGGGAGATCGCGGTGCGATGGCCGGGATGCTCGAAGTACTCGGTGATGCGCTCGTCCTCCACGACCCGGCTTGGCGCCGCGACATTGCCCTGCTTCATCGACAGCACCACGTCGTTCTCGAGCGCCTGCGAGCGGCCCTCCACCAGCAGGTTGTAGGCCGGGAGCCCGGCGCTGCCGATCCCGAACCCGACCCGGCCGACCACGTCCTTGACCGCGTAGGAGACCGAGTGCTGCCGCTTCTGTTCCGGGATCGTCTCGAGATACTGCTCGTAGGCGGCCAGCACCTCCTCGCGCTCATCGTCGTCGAGCCGCCGCACGCCCGGGCCGTCCTTGAAGGCCCGGTCGTGCTCCTCGACCGAGGTCATCCGCTCGAGCATCTGCCAGCGGCTCTTCAGGCGCGCCTCGACCAAGACTCCGTGCAGTGCGCCCTCCGTGTTGTCGAGCGTGAGCCGGAACTCCTCGTCGTCCTCGCCGCGATGGAAGGTCTCGACCTGCTCGGCGTAGGCGCTCCCGTAGGCCTGGATCAGCTCGCGGATCGTGTCGTCGGAGAGCGCCTTGGTGAAGCCCAGCAGCGCGAGGCTGGCGGCCATCCGCTTGAGGTCCCAGGTGAAGTGGCCGAGGTAGGCCTCGTCGAAGTCGTTGACGTCGAACACGAGGATGCCGGCGTCGTTCAGGTAGGTGCCGTAGTTCCCGGCGTGGAGGTCGCCCTGGATCCAGACCCGGCTGGTGCGCTCGTCGGCGTAGCGGTCCTCCATCTCCGCCACGTCGGCGTAGAACAGGCAGGCGCTGCCGCGGTAGAAGGAGAACGGGTCCTGGGCCATCTTGCGGAACTTGCGCCGGAAGGCGCGCGGGTCGGCCTCGATCAGGTCCTCGAAGGCGTCATCGAGGACGCCGACGATCTGCTCGGAGCGGTCCACGCCGGCTAGCCCACCACCGGGAGGCGCCGCTCCTCGTCGAGCTTGTCGAGAGCGCGCTGCATGGTGGCGGTGACGAGCTCGTAGGCCTCGTCCACGTCCGGGTCCGGTCCGAGCCGCTTGCGCAGGTCGATCTTCCGCAGCGCGCGCACCGTGATCTTGGCCGGCAGCGGGATACGGCCCGGCAGGTCCATCACGGTCATGCCGTACGGTGGGCCGACCTGAGCCGGGAAGACCTTGAGCCGCAGCATGCGGTCGAGTCGGAGCAGCCGCGCGATGCGGCGGCCCTGGCCCAGGAAGAGGGCAGTCTCCTGGCCGCCGATGGCGACCACGGGCACGATCGGCGTGTCGTGCTCGAGCGCGAGCCGCACGAAGCCGGTGCGTCCGCCGAAGTCGATCTTGGCCGACTCCCAGCTCGGCCGGTAGGTCTCGTGGTCGCCGCCCGGATAGACGAGCAGCGCGGCGTCGAGATCGAGCGCGCGCTCCATGTTCTCGGGCGACGCCGGGACCGTGCCGTAGCGGGACAGGCTGGCCCGCACGCCCGGGATCGTGAAGACGAGGTCGTGGGCGAGCTGGTGGAAGCGGCGCAGCGGGCCGAAGTGGTCGTAGAAGGCCTGGGCGAAGACGAAGGTGTCGGAGATCAGCGTCCCGCCCGAGTGGTTCCCCACGAGCAGCACGGGGCCCTTGCGCGGGATGTTGCGGAGGTCGCGCACCTCGGCGCGGTGGTAGATGTCGGCGAACGCGCGCAGGGTCGGGAGGGTCTTTCGGATGTAGTCCGGATCCCAGGCGTCGAACGGGTCGGCCGGGGCGTTCCCGTCCATCCGCGGGTCGAGGAAGCGCGCGAGGTCGCCGACCACGGCGGCGTTCATGCGCGCGTAGCCGGCGGTCGCGCCGACGACGCGCTCGATCGTGCTCTTCCGCGGCATCGCGGCTCCTATACCCGGTGCGGGCGTCTAGAGCGTCAGTTGCGGAAGCGGCGCCCTGACCAGCACGCGGGTGCCGCGCTCGGAGCTCTCGATGTCGAGGCTGCCGTCCAGCAGCGCGGCGCGCTCGCGCATGCTGGCGATGCCGAGGTGGCCGGGCGGTGCGAGGCTGAGGGGGTCGGCATCGCCGAACCCGTTGCCGTTGTCGGTCACGCGCAGCTCGACCTCGGAGTCGACCATGCGTAGGGAGATCGACACGGTGTCGGCGCCCGAGTGGCGCCCGGCGTTCACCACGGCCTCCTGGGCGATGCGGAACAGGTCGCCGGCCATCTCGGCGGGCAGCTCGATTCGCTCGATCGTCGCCATCGCCTCGAAGCGGTAGCGGCGACTCCATACAGGGATGCAGTTCTCGATCGCCGTGTCGAAGGCGAGCTCCTCGAAGGCGTAGGGGCCGAGGTCGACGATCTCGTCGCGCAGCACCCGGATGTTGCGCTCGGCGAGCTCCCGGGCGTCGTCGAGCAGCGCCGACGCCTCGTCGCGCCGCCCGTCAGCCGCCGCCTTGCGGGCCGAGGCGAGGATCATGTCGAGCCCGATCAGCTCCTGCACCGGGCCGTCGTGGATGGCCTCGGCGACCTTCCGGCGCACCTCATTCTCCGCCTGGATGGTGCGGCGCGACAGGTCCCTGGCGCGCAGGCGGCTGGCGGACTCCGCGGTGCGCAGGCTGCCCACCACGGCGCCGATGGCGGTCGCTGAGAGCACGAAGACGATCTCGTAGAAGGCAAGGACCTCGCCGTCGAGCGGCGGCTCGCCGCGCAGGACCGTGGCCAGTACCAGCGCCAACGAGCCGCCCAGGGCGATGGCAAACCCGCGCCGCTCGCCCTGGAAGTGGGCGTGGGCGGCGAGCACGAACAGGGCGGTGAACCTGGTCGCGCCGTAGGCCTCGGGCACGAGCAGTTCGACGCCCACCAGCACGGCGACGTCGCCGCACGCGACCAGTGGGTGGAGCATGGCCTCCGGATCGCGGCGGACCACCAGCAGGAGGGAGATGGTCCAGGGCAGCCCGAGGCCGGCGACGACCGCGATGCCGCGGCCTCCGTAGGGGAAGCCGAGCACGACCAGTGCGACCAGCGCCGCCACCGCTACGGCGAAGCGGGCCGCCGCGAAGACGACCAGCGGCTGGGAGGACTCGATCGGAAGCCGGCGGAGCATCAGGCGTTCACCCGCCGCCGCGCCCTCAGCGCGAACGCGGCCGTCGCGGCGCCGGCGGTGTCGATCGCCCAGTCCACGGGAGTGCCCTGGCGGCCGTCGACGAAGGACTGGTGGAGCTCGTCGGTCGCCGCGTAGAGGCTCGAGACCAGGAGGGCGGCGAGCGCGGCGCGCCGGTCGGGCATCGTCGTGCGGAGCAGGCGCCACCAGAGGAAGCAGAGCAGCGCGTACTCGCCGAAATGGATCAGCTTGCGGCCGACGGTGTCGATCCAGCCGAGGCCCGAATCGAGGCTCGGCTGGGCGCTGAAGAACCAGATCAGCCCCATCAGGAGGAGGGGCGGGAGCCACAGGTCCGGGCGCCTGAGCAGGGTCATCCGCATACCGTAGAGTGGATTCAGGTGCTGGTGATCACGACGAAGTCGCCCTACGCGGTACGCGCGCTGGCGGAGCTGGCGCGGCGCGGCAACGCCACCCCGGTGCCGATCGGCGAGATCGCCCGCGCACGCGGCATCCCGGTGCAGTTCCTCGAGGGTCTGTTCGCGACGCTGCGCCGGGCGGGGATCCTGCAGTCCCAGCGGGGCGTGAAGGGCGGATACAGCTTCGCCCGGGAGCCCGCGGAGATCACGGTACTGGAGGTCGTGGAGCTGCTGGAGGGCGAGCTGGGAGCCGACGCCCGCGCGAATGGCGCGGTCTGGACGGAGGCCGTGGACGCGGTGAAGTCGGTGCTGAGCGGGACGACGATCGCCGACGTGTCGGAGCGCGAGGCCCAGGAGACCCGCGCGCCGATGTACTACATCTAGAAGTGGGGTAGGCGCAGAGCCGAACTTGGCTCCGTAGAGCTACTTCGACCCCTGGGGCACCCCCTCAGACCCATGGAAATCCGGGTTCGACTGCACCGCGACTGCACCGCACCAACCCGTGACAGGCGGTTGGGACGCTTTAGGCGTGAGTACGCAGACGCCGACCCGGGACGGCGAGGTTCTACTGACACCGGCCGACGCGGCACGGCTCGCCCAGGTCTCGCGAGACACGATCTACCGCGAGATCGAGCGAGGCGAGCTGCGCGCTCTCCACGTCGGACGCCAGCTTCGCATCGACCCCGACGACTATCGCCGCTGGATTGAGGGTGGCGCCGAATGAACCTCTCTCAGGAACTCCCGCTGAGTGGGGGTGGTGGGCTGGCCGTCGTGCTCGTCGCGGCGGCTGGCCTGCTGCTCGGGGGGCGGCATGGCTGACGAGAGCAATGGGCCGAGGCCACGGACGTGACTGCCGAGGGCAGGCTGAGGGCCGCCGGGTTCATCAACTCAGTGGGGTTCTGGAAGGAACCAGGCGGCGAGCGGCTATTCGACACCGTGGATGCAATCGCCGCGCTCGACGCGGGCGAGTATCCGGCCGTCGACCGGACGCTTGTGATTCCCACCCCTGGAAGCGCGGGTGTCGCGGAACACGCCCGGATGATCGAGGAGCAGATGAGGCGGCAGGAAGAGGAGGCCGCTTCGCCTCCCCCGCCCCGCCCTGGCTCATCGCTCAGGCCGAGGTGATCGCCACGGCGACCGTCGAGAAGATGAAGCCGGTGATCCGCGCCGAGGTTCGGGCGGCGCTACGCAAGGGGCGCAGCTCGTGACGCCCGCCGCGCCGACCGCCGTACATAAGCGGCTGGCCGAGGTTGGGGGCGCGGCCCGCCACGAGGCGCGGCATGTCGCTGCGGCGCTATTGCTCGGTGTTCCGGTGGTCGAGGCCAGCGCGATCCCCGAGCTGGAAGACGGCGAACTGAAAGACCTCGGCCACGTCTCTCTCGGCCCCCGACCGCCGGTGGGTAACCCCCACCTCGAGCCGGCGGAAGTCGCGACGCTCCGACAGGATGCGCGCCTCCTCCACAACTTGAGCAAGGTCACGTCCTCGGGCCGGACACGCTCCAGAAGGTTCAGAAGATCACGCAGCGGGAAGCGAAGACCGTTCCCGCGTCCGCTCGGGTGATGGAGGGCGGCAGGTTCGCGGTGCTTGCGGACGTGGGCAATCCCATCCGTCGCAAAGACGCCGATCGCGTCGCCAAAGGGGCGTTCGACCAGACCATCAAGCGATGGCAGGCCAGCGGCGACCAGATCCCGCTCTACTGGATGGAGGTACCGAGCTTCCCCTATCGCGTCGGGTCGGTCGACCCGGCCGCGCTTGAAGATAGGGGCTGGGCCGGTCTGCTCCTCGAAGGCGACATCGACCTTGAGGGCGAGCACCGCACAGAGGCGGACCACGCTTGGACGGCGGTCAAAGCCAACGGGGTCGAATTGCAGCTCGACTACGCGCTGCTCTCGAACGACGAGGACGACGGGGTCCGGACGCTGCAAGAGGTTGACGTGACCAGGCTCACCCTCACGCCGACGTTGGAAGGGTGGGAGGCGATCAGCGACGAACGCACCGTGAGGGACCGCGATCTCAAGCGGAAGTCGCAGGAGATCCAGCACGCCGAGCTTGATCCGCCCGTCGTCTGGCTGGCGCAAGTGCTGAACACCCTGCCGGGCATCCGCACGATCGCGTCGTGCGGCGGCCACGAAGATCCGGGCCCGTGCGGCGGAACGGCCGATCAGTGGTGGGTCACGTTCCG
>JBKGUS010000471.1:0-2510 GCA_046462295.1 Thermoleophilaceae bacterium
CTGGATGTGGGGGTAAACGCCAACGGCAAGGCGACCACGTTCGGCAAGATCGGCTGGCACCCGCAGAACGAGATTGGCCTTTCGGTGCTGCTCGCGGCTGGCGACACCTTCCGCGTCGCCGCTGCCGAGCAGCTCACCCTGTGGGCCGAGCGGGCCGGCTGCGAGATCGTGCGCGGCGACGCCGGCTCGGACCCCGGGGCGGTCGCCTTCGACGCGATCGAGGCGGCCAGGGCCCGCGGCCACGACGTGGTGATCGTGGACACGGCAGGACGCCTCCACACCCAGCAGCACCTGATGGACGAGCTCCGCAAGGTGCGAAAGGTGATCGCCCGGCAGGCGCCCGGCGCGCCCCACGAGACGCTCCTCACGATCGACTCCACCACCGGCCAGAACGGGCTGCGCCAGGCGCTCCTGTTCCGCGACGCCGTCGAGGTGACGGGCATCGCGCTCACCAAGCTGGACGGCACCGCGAAGGGCGGCATCGCGCTGGCAATCGCCCAGGAGCTGGGCGTGCCGGTCAAGCTGATCGGGATCGGGGAGGCGCTCGAGGACCTGCGCCCGTTCGACCCCGACGACTTCGCCCGGGCGATACTCGAGCCGTGACGAAGCACGGCGATGGCACGCGCGTGGTGCGGGCCGGCCTCCCAGAGGCCGAGCAGGGCACGCCATTCCTCCCCGGTCCGGTGCTCGCGGGCCCGTTCCACCTCGAGGGCGAGGTGGACACGGCGCCGTGGCTGTACACGCGCTACGGCAACCCGACCTGGGAGCGCTACGAGGCCGCGCTGGCCGAGCTCGAGGGCGGCGAGGTGGTGCTGTTCGCATCGGGAATGGCCGCCGCGGCGGCGCTCCTCCTCACGACCCTGCGACCGGGCGACGCCGTGGCCATCGACCGCGACTGCTACCTGAACGTCCGCCGACTCGCCCGCACGCACCTGGAGCCGCGCGGGGTGGAGGTGCGGCTCGCGCACCACTCGGAGCTGCTCGACGCGCTCGAGGGCGCCACGCTGCTGTGGCTCGAGTCGCCATCGAACCCGAAGCTCGACGTGTACGACATCCGGGCGCTCGCCGAGGCCGCGCGGGGCGCGGGCGTGCTCAGCGTGGTGGACAACACGACGGCCGGGCCGCTCAGCCAGAGGGTGCTCGATCTCGGCGCGGACGTCTCGATGACGAGCGCGACGAAGCACCTGTCGGGCCACGCCGACCTGATGCTCGGCTACCTCGCGACCCGCCAGCCGGAGCGGGCGCAGGCGCTGCGCGACTGGCGCCGCGACGCGGGCGCCATCCCCGGTCCGTTCGAGACCTGGCTGGCCCACCGCTCCCTCCCGACGCTCGCGCTCCGGATGGAGCGCGCGAGCGCGAACGCGCTGGCGCTGGCGGAGGCGCTGTCGGAGCGCGAGGACGTGACGGGCGTCCGCTACCCGGGGCTGCCGGGGGACGTTGCGCACGAGGTGGCGCGCCGCCAGATGAGCGGCTTCGGCAGCGTGATCGCGTTCGACCTGGGGACCCGGGAGCGCGCCGAGCGCTTCCTGGCCGCCGCCGAGCTCGTGACCGAGGCGACCAGCTTCGGGAGCGTGCACACCACCGCTGAGCGCCGCCTCCGCTGGGGCGGCGACGACGTGCCCGAGGGCTACATCCGCCTCTCCGCCGGATGCGAGGAGACGGCGGACCTGGTGGCGGACGTGGAGCGCGCCCTGGACGCCGCGTGAGCGGCCCGCTGCTCGTTACCGGCGGCAGCGGCTATCTGGGGCGGGAGCTCCTGCGGCGCAGCCCCGGCGCGGTCGGCGCCTCCCGCAAGTCCGGCCTGCGGGTCGACGTGCGCGACGCCGCCGCAGTGCAGGCGGCCTTCGCGGAGCTGCGGCCGGCCGTGGTGATCCACACCGCGTACGACATGGAGGACCGCGCCACCACCTACGGCGGCGCCGTCAACGTGGCCCGGGCGGCGGCGAGGGTGGGCGCGCGCCTGATCCACCTCTCGAGCGACCTGGTCTTCGACGGCACGAAGAGCACGCCCTACATCGAGGAGGACGAGCCCGTCCCGCTGTCCGCCTACGGACGCGACAAGGCCGACGCCGAGCGGGCTGTTCGCGAGGCGCATCCCGGCGCGCTGGTGGTCCGCACGTCGCTGCTCTACGGCGGCGCCGAGCCCGGGACGCAGGAGCGGATGGCCGCGGATCCCGACGCGGTCTTCTTCACCGACGAGCTCGGCAGCCCTGTGCACGTCGGCGACCTCGCCGCCGCGCTGCTCGAGCTCGCCGCGCGCGATGACGCCGGCATCCTTCACGCCGCCGGCGCGGAGGTGCTCAGCCGCTACGAGCTCGCCCGCCTGCTGGCCCCCGATCCGGAGCGTGTGAGCTCCATGACGATCGCGGAGTCGGGCCTTGTCAGGCCGCGCAACTGCGCGCTGTCGAGCGACCGCGCCGCGGCGCTGCTGCGTACCGGCCTGCGCGGCGCGCGCCAGGTGCTGGAAGGCCGCCGCCCACCTCCCTAGCATCCATGGGGATGGACGAGTG
>JBKGUS010000472.1:0-39594 GCA_046462295.1 Thermoleophilaceae bacterium
CTCCACGAGCTGCATTCCCCGGCCGGTGTCGAAGCGCAGCCACGTTGCCGCCAGGGCGACGGCGCTGATCCCGGTGGCGCCGAGCGCGAGCGCGAACGGGAGTCGGCTCGGACGAGCAGGCAGCAGCGGCGCCAGCGCGGAGGCCAGCAGCGGAGCGGCGATGGCGAGCGTCAACCAGGGCATGCGGTCAGGTAAGGGCCGACAGTCCGACGACGAAGGCGACACCAGCCCCGCCGAGCACGGCGCCGCGCAGATACTCGAAGAGCTGGCCGGTCTGCAGACGACGAAGACTGTCGCCGCCGCGGCCGACGGCGCGCGCGAGGCCGTCGACGGCGGCGTCGACGCCGTGGCGCTCGATCCAGTCCTGAGAGCGGGCGGCGGCGAGCCCGCCGCGGCCCACGCCGTCCACGGCGGCATCGAGGGCGCGGCGCTCCGCGACGTCCGCCCCGTGGGCGAGTCCCAGCAGCGGACGCTGCACGACCCAGCGCAGCAGCTCGTTGGTGTAGAGCTGGGCGCGCGCCGCCGCGGCGATACGGGCCGGGACCGTGGAAGCCGCGGCCACTGCCGCTGCGCCGACGGCGAGCGCCGCCAGCGAAAGCGCCAGGCTAAGGGACGAGCTCGGGAGGTCCGGCGCGTCGAGCAGCCGGACGAGCGGCTCACCCAGCGCCCCAAGCCCGAGGGAGCCCGTCGCCAGGGCGGCCACGCCGGTCAGCATCGCCGGCCGTCCTGCTTGGGCCGGCGAGCCCACCGGTCCACCGCCGCGCCAGAGCAGAAGCGCGGGGCGGAGCAGGTAGGCGGCGCTTCCCGCGGCGGCGACGAGCACGAGCGCAAACCAGACGAGACGCGCTTCCTCTGCCGCGGCGGCGATGTGCTCCTTGCTCCAGAAGGCGGCGAGCGGCGGGACCGCGGCGATGCTGAGCGCGCCGGCGACGAAGCCGGCGAACGCGGCGCGGTCCTCGCGCCCCGCGCCGGCAAGCCCCTCCAGCATCGTCGTTCCGCGGTTGTGCTGAAAGACGCCTGCGGCCAGGAACATGCCGGCCTTGCCTGCGGCGTGGGCGACGAGGTGGAAGATCGCGACGGCCGGGCCGCCGGCGGCCGCGCCGACAAACATGAGCCCCAGCTGGCTTGTGGTCGAGCCCGCGAGGACCCGTTTCAGGTCGTCCTGGGCGAGCGCGATGGCGGCTCCCGCCACAGCCGTGGCCGCCCCGACCCAACCCGCCAGCTCGAGCGGCCAGCCGGCGAGCAGGTCCGCCGAGCGCACCAGCAGGTACACACCCGCGGCGACCATCGTCGCCGAGTGCAGCAGGGCGGACACGGGTGTCGGGCCGGCCATCGCCGCCGACAGCCACGTCTGCAGCGGGGCCTGCGCGCTCTTCCCCATCGCCGCCACGACGAGGCCGACTCCTACGAGGGCGCCGAGCGCGCCGTCGGGCCGCGTGGCCTCGAAGGCGAGACTGCCGGTGGCGGAGAACAGCGCGAGCACGGCCAGGTAGAGGCCGATGTCGGCTGTCCTGGTGGTGAGGAAGGCGCGCACCGCGCCAGGTCCCGCTTCGGGGTCCTCGCGCGAGTAGGCGATCAGCCGCGCCGAGGCCGCCCCGACCAGCTCCCAGAAGACGAGCAGGGTCAGGTAGCCGTCGGCGAGCACCAGTCCCTGCATGGCGGCCAGGAACGCGAGCAGCCCGGCGAGCCCTGAGCGGCGGCGGGGGTCGGTGGCGAAGTAGCCGGTCGAGTACAGGACGACCACCAGCCCGACCGTCGCGACGGTGGCCGTCATCGCCGCGGAGAGGCCGTCGAGGCGCAGGCCCAGCTCGAGCCCGCCCGCCGGCAGCCACTCGAACGCCGAGCGAGCACGCTCGCCACCGGCTGCCGAAGCCAGCAGCACCCAGGCCGGGACCGCTGCCGCGACTGCGCCGATGGCCGCCACCACGCGGTCGCCGCGGCGGGCGAACCGCGTCGCCAGCGCCGCAAGGAGCGGCAGGCCGACCGAGAGCCAGAGCAGGACGCCCATCAGCCCTTCAGCTCCGTCAGGTCGTCGACCTCGGCGGTGCGGGAGTGGCGGAACGTACTGATCACGAGCGCGAATCCGACGGCGGCCTCCACCGCCATGAGCGTCATCACCACCAGGACGAAGAAGCTTCCGCTCGTGGCGTCCGGGTGCGAGTAGCGCAAGAAGCCGATGACGTTCAGCATCGAGGCGCCGAGCATCAGCTCGACGCCCATGATCACCATGATCGTGTTGGTCTGGCCCAGGGCGCCGTAGAGCCCGATACCGAACAGCACCGCCGCTACGGCGAGCACGACCGGCAGCGAGACCATCAGTCGCTCCCTCCGCGTCGCTCGCCGGCGGGTGCGCCGATGCCGTAGCGCCCGCCGTACTTGGCCAGCAGCACCCCGCCGACCATCGCGAACAGGATGGTCATGGCCGCGTAAAGGAACGTCACCATCGAGCGGCCCATCACCTCGAAGCCGATGGCGCGCACATCCGGGGCGTCGGTGCCGACGGCCCGCGCCGGCCAGTCCGTGAAGAGCGCCACGAGTGCCAGCGCGACGGCCGCGAGCGCGGCCACGGTAGCCGAGCGGCGCTTGTCGTGGGTCATGTCCATGCCCATCAGCCCGCCCGGGTCGGGCATGAACATCACCATGAAGAAGACCATGATCACCATCTCGCCGCTCATCATCAGGAGCTGCAGCACGCCCAGGAACTCGCTGGAAAGCGCGAGGAAGACGAGCCCCTCGATGCCGAGCGACGCCAGCAGCAGGAGGCCCGCGCGGGCCATGGAGCTGGTCCGGAAGACGTATAGGCCGGTGACCAGCATGAGCACCGCGGAGGGCCAGAAGACGAGGGCTGTCGCCAGGTCGCTCACCGGTAGAAGAGCAGCGTGATCAGGCCGGCGATGACGATCGCGAGGATGGCCAGCGGATTGGCGAACTTCCATGCCAGCGACGCGACCCGGTCGACCTCGAGCCGCGGGACCCTGCGCCCGGCCCACAAGAGCAGCGCCGCGACCGCCGCGGTCTTGAGCCCCATCCACAGCGCCGGCGGCAGCAGTGGGCCGTGCCAGCCCGACAGGAAGAGCGTCGCGGTCATTCCCGAGACGCCCAGCATGAGGATCCGCTGCGCGAGCGCGATGAGCCCGGCATCGAGGCCCCGGTACTCGGAGAAGGCGCCGCCGCCGAGCTCGCCTTCCGCCTGCGGCAGGTCGAACGGCGGCAGGAAGCAGACGGCCATCACTGCCGGCAGCCAGATCGCGAGGGCGAGCGGCTGGACGAGCGCCATCGGCACCGCGTGCTGGACCTCGACGATGTCCGCCGGCCTCAGCGAGCCGGCGGGGGCGGCCACCGCGGTGATGACCATGGCCAGCGGCATCGCGTACGCGAGCATCAGCGCGAGCCAGCGAAAGCCGCCGACCACCGCGAGCGGACGCCCCGCGCCCCAGCCGGCCATGAAGATCGCCGGCGTGACGTAGGCCAGCGCGGCCGGGAACGCGATGCCCCCGGTCGAGAGGTCGACGCCGCGGAAGCCGGGCGCCCAGGGGACGAAGGCCAGAGCGCCGACCGCCGCCAGCAGCAGGAGCCCGGGCGCCAGGTGGTATAGCCAACCGTCGCGGAAGTCAGGGCGGGCGAGCGGCTGGCGCAACGTGACGGCGACGGAGCGCCCGAGCGCGACGGGCGCCGGGCGCTGGCCGGCCATCAGCTGCTCCAGGATCGCGATGGCGGCCGCGCCGCCGAGCGCGAGGGCGAGGATGCCAAGCGGGGTGAAGTCGCTCACGCCCCGACCCTCCAGGGCGACAGGTCGAACGACGCCACCGCGACGAGCGCCGCAGCCCATTCGGCGCCCACCATTGCCTCTCCGGCCGCCCGGAGTGCCGCGTCCGCGCCCGGCGCAGCAAGGTGCCAACCGGCGGCGCCCCGCTCCGCGCGGAGCGGCCCGCGCGGACCTTCGAGCTCCCCGGGCCGGCCTGCGGCCGGAGTGCCCTTGGCGTCGGCGCGAAGAGCGGCTTCTGCGAGCCGCAATGACTCCCCCGCCTCTTTGGCGCGGACGAGCGTGCGGGCATGCGCGTCGCCACATGTGCGCTGGACCGGCTCGAACGCGAGGCGCTCGTACAGCGCGTCGCCGACACGCGCGTCGTCTCGGATGCCGCTCGCGCGCGCCGCGGGGCCGCGCAAACCGGTCTCCCTAGCCCGCTCGGTTGTCAGCACGCCGAGTCCAGCGGTGCGGAGGCGAAAGAAGCGGCTGCGCGCCACGAGAGCACCCACGTTGTCGACGCGCGCGGCGACTCGCCGCAACGCGGACAGCGCGGCGGCGTGGCCGTCCGCGCGCGTCTCCCGGCGGCCCGCGAGCTGGTGCGCGAGCGGCGGCAGCCCCTCCAGCGCACGGGTGCAGCGGCCGACGAGCAGCGGCCAGCCAAGCAGCCGGCCAAGCGCCCGCAGCCAAGCCAGGTGGCTCACCGCCCGCTCGACCTCCAGAGCGGCGACCCCCGGCCAGGCAGGCGTCCCTCCGTCGGCTTCCACGGTCGCGTCGATGGCGAGCGCCCAGGCGACCGGTGCGAGCAGGTCGGGCGGCGAGGGAGTTGCCAGAGCCGGCGGGTCGGCGCTCAGTTGCGCGTGCGCCGTGCTGTCTGCGACGACGTCGCCATCGAGCGTCACCTCCACCGCCAGCCCGCCCGGCAGCGGCGTCCCCAGCGGTCCGAAACGGAGTTCGATCGGCTCCATCACGAGCCCGTCGGCGGACGGCTCGCCCACGATGGCCATCATGTCGCCGTGGTCGCCGTGGTCGTGATGCCCGGCGCCATGGAGCTCGTGCTCGCCCTGCTCCGGGTGGCCGGGCTCCCCGACCTGAACGGGCCTGCCGTCGAGACCGGGGAGCACCCGCGCCTCAATCTCGACATCTGCGGGGAGCGCCGCAAGGCAGGCGCGCAGAGGCTCCTCCAGAGGAGCCGGTAGGACTTCGGGAACCAGCACGCGCTCCCCCTGACCAAGTGCAAAGACAGGGCGCAGGCCGTTAGCGGCCGGGTCGCTGCCGGACAGCGTCCAGGCCTGCTCGTCGGGCACGATGAGCGCGCCCTTCAGGGTCGTGTGCGCTGCGCTCAGGACCACTCAAGCGCCCCCTCACGCCACGCGTAGGCGATCCCGAGACCGAGCACGGTCAGGAAGAAGCCGATCTCGGCGTACGCGAAGACGCCCAGCTCGCGGAAGACGACGGCCCACGGGTACATGTAGGCCATTTCCATGTCGAAGGCGATGAACAGGAGTGCGAACGTGTAGTAGCGGACGTGAAAGCGCGGCCAGGCCGGCCTCTCGCCGGGATGGCGACGGACGGTGCCGCGCCACGCCAAGGCGACGCCGTAGGCCACTGCGACAAGCCCCGCGACCAGCGCGAGCAGCACGAAGAAGAGCTCGATTGCCGTCACCGCGTGCACCCTACGTGCGCGCGCGCTGGACCGCTGGCGAGGGTGCGGCGGTCAAGCGCCGGGTCGCAAGCCCCGAAAACGCCGGGCTCGCCGCGCCGCATCAGCCGGCCCACCGCATCCATGAGCTCGGCCGTGCGCTCGTCCCGGACCTCACGGTCGGCTTTGCCGACGACGCGGTGACTGCGTGGTCGTCGAGCGGCCCGAGCGACGGTGCCGCGGCGCCCGCCGGCGGTACCGCCGACGGCTTCCTCTGCGGCGTCATCCGGAGTGGCTCGGCTGGCCGTGGGTTCTACGTCAACACCCCGTGGCGCTTGCCGCGCTCGGCCCCATGCCCAGCCTCATGCCGAGCGCGGCGGATCACAATCCCGTCGGCGCTTCGGCCGGCACCTCCGCTGCCCGCGCCACCCCGAGCACGTGCGGGTTGGTGATCACCCAGGACGGTCCGAAGTCCAGGCTCCGTACCCGGTCGACGCGGAAGCCGGCTGCTTCGATCGCTCCAACGGTGTCGCGGGCGCAGTGGCAGCCGCCGCCCACGCGTGGCCAGATACCGGAGCGGTCGAGCCGCTCTTGGATTCGCGCCTTGCGCGGGCGGTCGGAGCGCACGTGCTCGAGGAAGCGCAGCTCGCCGCTCGGTTTGAGCACGCGGCGCAGCTCGCTCAGCGCGCGCCCCGGGTCGGGCACGGTGCAGAGGACGAGGCTGGCGACCGCTGCGTCGAACTCTCCATCCTGGAGCGGGAGCGGGTCCGCCAGGCCGTCGCGCACGCTCACCTTCACGGGCGCTCTGCGGGCGGCCTCTTCGGCCTTGTCACGCAGGTAGGCCTCGGGCTCGAGCGCGACGACCTCCTCAACCGTATGCGGGTAGTGCTGGAAGTTCATCCCGTTGCCGGCGCCGACCTCCACCACCTGGCCCGAGAGGCCGGCGAGCAGCTCTCGCCGGTGTTCCCCCACCGTAGCGCGGCCTGGGGGAGCGTGACATGGGCCACAGATCAGGGCGTCGCCCGTACGCTCCAGCTGGCGCCGTCGTCGCTTGAGCGCTTAACGGTGCCGTCTGGCAGGGCGGCGTAGAGCTCTCCGCCGGCGGCGGCGAACGCTGCGGGCTGTGCGTCGATCGAGCCCATCTCGCGCCAGCTCCGGCCTCCGTCCGCGCTGCTCGACACGAGGCCGGCGGCGTCGACGAAGTAGAGCCGGCCTGGCTCGGGCCAGGCGAGCAGACCAACGCGGCCGTTGGCGAGAGGTCGCCAGCCGCGGCCTGCGTTGCGTGATTCGACCAGTCCTTCTTCGACGGAAGCGACGATGTGCTCGGGGTCGCTCGGGTCGATAGCCAGGTCCAGCATCGGGCCGGGTGGGTCGTGCTGGTCCCAGTCGCCGCCGCCGTTGCGGCTGGTCATCAGCTTCCCGGTGAGGCCGTTGAAGCCGTACACCGTGTCGCCCCTGGAGCGCAGCACGTGGAAGTCGGCCTCGCCAAGCAGCGAGACCGGCTGCCAGCTCTTGCCGCCGTCGGTTGACTCGATCAGGCCGAGGTTCGGTGGAAGCTCCGAATCGCCGGGTTCCGGGTGGCCGGAGCCGATGAAGCGCTCCCCGCTGACGACGGAGAAGCCCATGATGTCCTGGCGGCTGTCGCCTACCCGCTGCACCTTCGTCTCGCCGCTGCCAGCGGTGAACAGCCCGAAGTGGGTGGCGATGTAGAGCGTGCCGTTGCGTGGATGCACGCCCAGGCCGTGGATGTGTGCGAGGTCGCTCGTCGCGCTGTCGGCTGGCGCCTCGCCTGCATTCTCCTCCACGGTGGCGTCGTCGCCGCACGCGCCGAGCACGAGCACCGCCGCGACGATCAAGGCCGCCTTACAGCGGGAGCAAAGGGACGGCATGCCGGCGAGTCTACTATGGGGGATAGGAGGCTCTGGGCCGACTGATCTTCATGATCCATACGGCTACTACACTGCCTAGTAAGAGTCTCCATGGACGGAGTTCCCTCGATTGAAGCCGTCGTGTCCGCTCGCGCAGCTCGCCAGCCTCAGGGGCGCCTTGTGACGTCGCTCTCGGTCCCGTTCGGGAGCGCTGAGACGTGAAGCGCAGAGTCGTCGGTGCCGCGCTGCTTGGAGTGGCGGCTGGGGTCGCCATCGCCGTGGTGGCGTCGAGCACAGGCAATGGTGGCGACGAGGCGCGGCTAGGGGCGCCGGGAGGTTCCTACCGGGGTAGCCAGCCGCCTGCCGACCTGCGCCTGCCCACCTTCGCCCTACGCGACTACACGGGTGAGATGGTGCGCTCGCGCAACCTCCGGGGCAAGGTTGTTCTGCTGAGCTTTCTCGACAGCCAGTGCGAGGAGGCCTGCCCGGTGATCGCGCGTCAGGTCGGCCTCACGATCGACATCCTCACGCGGGCCGAGCGGCAGGACGTCGAGGCGATCGCGATCTCGACCGACCCCGCCGAGGACACCGCTCACAGCATCCGGCGGTTCCTCGCTCGGCAAGACGCGCTCGGCAAGCTGCGCTTCCTCGTCGGCGAGGAGCAGAAGCTGCGGCCTCTGTGGAAGGAACTCGAGATCCTCTCCTCGCTCGAGAGCGGGAGGGACGACCTCCACTCCGCGCCGGTCCGGGTCTATGACCGGCGCGGCATGTGGGTCTCGACGCAGCACCCTGGCGCGGACCTCACGCCGCAGAATCTCGCGCACGACATCCGTGTCGCGCTGCAGTCGGCTCCTGCCGCTCGAGTCGACGCCGGGTAGCGCGGGGTCTGCGGATGGACGCTAGGCGACGACGACCGCCGCGCGCCGCTCCCCGCTGCAGCAGGCCGGCCGCTTTGTCGCTCTTGTGCTTACAGGTGGGTTCATCGCGCTGCTCGGCTACGGGCTGCTCTCCAGGGCGCCCGACACGAGCATCGACGACAGCCTGGCGCGACACGAAGCGGTGCCACCGCCCTCCTTCGAGCTCGAGGTGCTCGAGCCCGGGTCGCTCGGTCCCGGGCTGGATGCGTCGATGCGTTCTGCGCTTGCGGACGATCGGCTTGCTTCGAAGGAGCTCCGCGGCCTGCCCTACGTCCTCAACTTCTGGGCGTCCTGGTGCCCCCGTGCCGCGCGCGACTTCATCGCCGACTTCGACATCGACTACCTCAACATCCGCGATCCCTCGCACGAGGTGGCGCCGGTTCGGCGTGACGGGCCTTCCCGAGACCTTCTTCGTCAGCGCCGATGGACAGGTGGTTGCCCACGTGATCGGCGTCGTCAGTACCCAGCAGCTTCACGCCGGGATGGCCGCCGCCGTCAATGGACGCCCGCGCGGAGCCGAACAGGGCGGCGACCTGCGGCCGACGCGCTAGGCCCGCCAGCGGCGCCTTGCGGCTGGCAGCAAGCGGCGGGATGCCAGGAGCGCCGTGGCGCCCGCGACGACGGGAAGCACGATCATCACGAGCATGCACGCCTGGGCGGCTACGAGCGGCAGGTTCAGCGCCCCGTGCTCGGCGACATCGGCTGCTCGCACTGCCAGCGCCACGAGCGCCGCGACGGCGACGATCGCCCAGGCGAGCAGCGCGGTGGGAAGCTCCCATCGCGGCGGCTCGCCGAGCAGATGGTCGACCCGCTCCGAGCCGATGCTCACGACGGCGGGGTTTGGCGCCTCTCCGAACCGCAGCAGCGCCGACGCCAGTGGGCGACGATCGCCGCCGCTGGCGCGAACCGCCGCAGCGTCGGCGGCGATCTCCGAGAGCGAGGAGTAGCGATCGGCGAGTCGGCGGAGCGCCGGGAGGAAGAAGAGCGCGTCGGCGAGTACGCGCACGCAGAAGGCTCGCAGCGGATCGCGCAAGCGGGCGTGCTGATGCTCGTGGGCGAGAACCGCTTCGAGCTCGTGCTCGTCGAGCGCGTCAAGCGCCCCCGTCGACACATACACGCGCGGACGAAGAAGGCCCGCGCAGAACGCCCGCGGGCGGGCGTGAACGAACAGCAGCGTGCCGTGAGGGCCGAACGGCCCGACCACATCGAGAGCGTTCAGGAAGCGCCGCTTCCCCCGCAGCCCTCGCGTCGCCGAGCGGATCGCCAGTGCAAGCACGGCCAAGCCGACGCTCCCAACCACCAGCGTGAGCACGGACGCCACGCTCAGCTGAGGAAGCGCGAAGCTGCGACAGGCGGCCAGCAGCGTGGCGGGCTCCGGCGGGCTGAAGCTGACCGCACGCAGCGCGGCGATCAGGGCAAACGCGGTGGCCGCGAGTCCGGCCAGCGCCACGGCCGCGTGCAGCCAGAAGACGCCGCGGGCCTTAGCCACGGCGGGCGAGACGCCGGAGCTGCTCCCGGCGCTTCGGGTCGAGCTGCTGCACCTCGCGCGTGAAGCTCACCAGCGCAAGATCGCCATATTGCTCCACCAGGGCCTCGACCTCGGCTCGCGCCCGCGCCTTGAGATACTCGTCCCGGCTCATCACCGGGGTGTAGAGGTAGGTCTTTGGATCCCGGAGCCGCCGCGTCAGGAGCCCCTTGCGGTCCAGCCGCGCCATGACCGTCATCACGGTCGTGTAAGCGCGCGGCTTCTGCGCCCGCCGGTTCAGCGCCTCGAGGACGTCACGGACGGTGCCCTCGCCGAGCCGCCAGATCTCCTCCATCGCCTCGCTTTCGAGCTCGTGCAGCGGTGGCGGAACCGCGTTGTCCTTGCCCGTCGGCATCGCCGCCAAGCCTAGCCGCGGGCCGTCCGGTCAAGCTCGTCCGCGAGTGCCTCCCGACCGCCGCGTAGCGCCTCGAGCTCCCCGCTGGGGGGCAGTAGCAGACACGAAGCGCGCCGACCGCGCCGCATCCGCAGCGGGCACGCCAGCGCTACGAGGGCGGCACCGATCAGCAGCGCCGTCGTCATCGCCGTGCGCTGTGCAGCTCGGCGTCGGGGGCGCTGCGGCCGTCCAGGCGTTCGATCTGCTCGCCGAGCCGGCGGTGCTCGTCGCGCAGCTCGTCGAGATCCCTCGGCTCCGCGCGCTTGCCGCGCCGCATGCCCTTCCCCATGAACCACATCATCAGCCCCATCCCCACCGGACAGGCGAGGATCGCCAGGGCCACCACAACGCCTTCCACCCAACCCTCCTCCGTCGCCCTACGATGCGTCATAGTAGACGCTTCGCCGCATTCCGTTTCGAGCGACCGGGCCGGGTGCGATGCATCCGACCGATGATGCCGCCGGCGATCGTCGATCCCGCTGAGACCGAGACGCGGATGCCGCTCGAGTACGCTCGCCGGCTCCGCTCATACGCGCTGGAAGAAGTTGAGATCGAAGCGGTCGAGGAACTGCTGAACCTCGATATTGAGGCGGAACAGCTCGCCCGTCATCACAAGCACTCCCATCGCGACCAGCACCGCTCCTGAGCCGACCTGGATGGCGGCGTAGTGGCTCTTGAAGAAGGCGAAGCTCCGCGTTGCGACGTTGAAGGCCACCGCTGAGAACAGGAAGGGCACCGCGAGCCCTGCGGAGTAAACCCCGAGCAGTAGTGCGCCCCGTCCGGTGCCGTCCTGGGTGGTGGCGAGCCCGAGGATTGCGCCCAGCGTTGGCCCCACGCAGGGTGTCCAGGCGACGGCGAACGCCGCGCCGGCGACGACGGGCCCGCCGCTGCCTGCCCGCTGTATGAGCGCCCGAGGTCGAAAGTCCCGGTTGAGGCGGGCGACGAAGACGGTGCCCACGAACAGCAGGCCCATGGCGATGATGAGGATCCCCGCCACCTTGTTGAGCGTCGGCTGGTTCTCGAACAGGAAGGACCCGATGGCTGTCGCCCCGAGGCCGAGCAGGATGAAGATGAGCGAGAACGTGGCGACGAACGCTCCGCTCCGCATGACCACGCGCCGGTCGACTCGGCGGCCAACGTCTGTCGGCCGGACGCCGGCGACGGTCGCCAGGTAGCCAGGGACGAGCGGGAGACAACAAGGCGAGAGGAACGACACCAGCCCGGCGGCGAAGGCGAGCGCGATGTTCGGCGCGTCAACCATCGAGCGCGTATGTCCGGATGTCGGCCCCGAGCTTTGCTTCGGTCGCATAGGCGCCGAGGTGCGTCTGCGTCAACTTCCCCTGCGCGTTGTAGAAGGCGGTCGTCGGCCAGGCCCGCCCGCCCTCGAAGAGGCGGGCGATGGACGCGTCCTTGTCGTAGTAATGCGGGAACGGAACCGGGAACTCCTCGAGGAACTCTTCCGCGTCGTCGCGGCTGTCCTGCGAGTTCACGCCCAAGAACGCCACCCTGCCCCGATGCTTCTTCGCCTGCCGCTCGAAGAACGGAAACTCGAACCGGCAGGGACCGCACCACGAGGCCCACTGATTGACGACGATCGGCAGCCCGCGGAGGTCCGCGAGCCGGGCCTTGAACGCGTCGGGACCCGCGTCAAGGAGCTGGTTCGCCTGCGCCTCGAGCTCGCGCAGCTCGGCGCGTATCTCCTGTCGGCTCGCGGGCTCGCCGCCCGGCGCGACACTGGGCTCGTCCGCGCCGCAGGCGGCAAGCACAGCCGCGGTCGCGAGGATGGCGAACGCCGCCAGGGGACGGTGTCGATGACGGCGAGACGGCATCTACTATCGCTCATAGTACGCTGACTCAATGCACAGCGACGAGGCGCACCCCGCCGGGCCACCGGCGGCCCGCGGTGTCGGGCCGTGAGCGCCGTCCCGTCGGTGATCACGATCGGCATCGACCCGACGATCGAGATCGGGCCGATCACCGTGGCCTGGCACGGACTGATGATCGCCGTCGGCATCCTGGTCGGCGGCCTCGCGGCCGCGTACGACGCCCGGCGTCGCGGGCTCGAGCCACAGCGCCTGTACGCGATCGCGATGATCGTGGTGGTCGGCGCGCTTGTCGGGGGCCGCGTGTTCTACCTGCTCGAGCAAGGCCGGCTCGACGATCCGGGCGCCTGGTTCGGGACAACGGGGTTCACCTTCTACGGGGGCTTCATCGCGGCCGCGCTCGGGATCGCCTATTACGTCCGGCGCGAGCGATTGAGCCTCGCCTACCTCGACGCGATCGCGGCCGGCCTGCCGCTGGGTATCGCCGTCGGTCGCATGGGCGACGTGATCAACGGCGAGCACTATGGCCCGGCGACCGACTTCTTCCTTGGCGTCCGCAACTCTCACCCGGACGCGCTGACCCCGAGTGCCGAACTGGCCTACCACTCGGGCGGCCTCTACGAGGTGCTGATCGGCGCGATCGTCTTCGCGATCGCCTGGCCCCTGCGCAAGCGCCTGCGCCGCCCGACAGCTCTGATGTGGCTCGTGGTCGCGCTGCTCGCGGTGGGACGCTTCTTCGAGTTCTTCGTGCGCTCGGACTCCGCCGACCTCGCACTCGGCCTCGAGATCGCGCAGTGGACGAGCCTCGCAGTCCTCGCCGTCGCGGCTGCCGGCGCCTGGCTCACCCTCGGCCACCGGCTGCCGCGGCGCCCGCCTCCAGTGACGGCTGCCGGCCAGGGCGCGACCGGCGGCGGACCTGAGCACCGCACCGGTTGAGCTCGCCGGACCGACGTCAGGCAGATCGCGGCGCGCTGAGCTCGGCGAGCCGCGCTGCGCTCTTGGGGTCCATCGGCAGGAAGGTCTCGATCGCGAGGTTCGCCGCCGTGACGTCGAGCGGGGCTCCGAGGGTGGCGATGACCGTGAACAGCTCGACCTCGCCGAGAGGGGTCTGCAGCTTGAGCGAGACCACCGGCTGGGTGGCGGGGCTGGTCGGCGGCTCGCGAGGGAGGTAGGCCTCGACCTCCTCGATGAGCTTGGCGAGGGCGGGATGGGCGTCCTCGCGGCTCCTCCGCTTCAGCCGGTGAATCAGCGGCGCGTTGCACGCGGCGGTCATCGACGAGATCCGCGGCAGGCCGCCCGGGTGAACGCCGAGGCGGAGCATGTTGATCGGTGGCTCGAGGAGCTCCGGG
Organism: Thermoleophilaceae bacterium; assembly: GCA_046462295.1. GTDB lineage: Bacteria > Actinomycetota > Thermoleophilia > Solirubrobacterales > Thermoleophilaceae > JACVRW01. Next base: position 13,264 of record JBKGUS010000472.1, read on the forward strand.
TCGACCCCGTCCCAGAGAAGCGACGCGGCTCGATTGGACTCGATCAGGTTCCAGAGCCCGTCGACGATCAAAGCCGGGTTCGGCTCGTGCGCCTCGAGCAGCCGCTCAAGCGACTCCCGAAGCGGCTGCATCACCTCCCCGTCGTAGGGCAGCTCCAGATAGGGAGGCGCAAAGCCGCCCGCGAGCAGCAGTCGATTGCGCTCGCTGATCGGCAGATCGAGGTGCTGGGCCAGGTGGACGAGGAGCTGGCGACTCGGGCTGGACCGGCCGGTCTCGACGAAGCTCAGGTGCTTGGTCGAGACGTTCGCGTCCAGGGACAGCTCGAGCTGGCTGAGGCCGCGTCGCGTGCGCCAGAAGCGGATCAGCTCGCCCGCGGTCTGGGGCTCCTGCTCGGTCTGGACGACCACCCGATTGACGTTAGCGGGGCGTCCGCTCCGGTTCCATTACCCGGCGTGTCAAGCCGGCCGGCGTTACACGAGAGGTAATCGACGCGCGGCCTTCCTCCGGGACCGTTGACGGCGAAGCAACCAGACGATCAACGGAGGTAACCGATGACCGACCCACAGGCTCTCGTCGAAATCTCATCCCGGAGCGCCGCCGAGTTGGCGGAGAAGTACCTCGCGCTCTGGAACGAGCCCGATGCCGACCGGCGCCGGCGGACGATCGCCGAGCTCTGGACGGAGGACGGGAGGCATATCCTCCAGCCGCCGCAGGAGATCCGCGCGATCGCGGCGCGACCCGGGCTCGCAATGACGGCGATCCTCGAGGCACGGGGATACGAGGAGATAGAGGCTCGCGCGGCGAGCGCGTACGAGCACTGGGTCGGCTCCGAGGGACTCAGCTTCCGGGGGCGCGACGACGCCGAGCGACTCGGCGACGTCGTCAAGTTCCACTGGGAGGCGGTCGCCAAGGACGGCGAGCTGTTCGGGGTCGGGCTCAACTTCCTCGTCCTCGCCGCGGACGGCCGGATCGAGCGCGACTACACGTTCGTCGTCGCTTAGTACGGGATGGGCGCCATGAGTTTCGGGCGCTCGTGCTGTCTGTGCGTACGCGAGGAGAGATGCCTTGACACACGAAGAACTTCGGAAGAACTGGCCGAGTAGTACATCGCCCGCCGCGGCGGCACACCGACCTCGGCGAGGGATCGACGCGAACGTGCCCTCCGGCCAGAACTGGTCCCGAATCTACCGTGTCGGCATCGTCGCGCTCCCGCTCTGCGACTGGCCTCGCGCGATTCGTTGAGTAGCCCTATACCGACAGCCGCTCGCCGGCCCGGAGGACCGCGAAGGGTTGGCCGAGACGTTGGCACTCCGCCACGAACGCCGCCGGGCTGGCTGTGTTGAACTCGAACATGTCGTAGTGGCAGGGGATGACCAGCTCGGCTCCGATCGCGTGCGCCAGGCGGACCGCTTCCGGGCCGCTCATGTTGCCGAAGGCCCCGTTGATCGGGAGCAGGGCGACCGACGGCTCGGCCGCTCGTAGACGGTCGGCCATTCCGGGGTAGACCACCGAGTCGCCGCTGTGGTAGATCCGCGTGCCGCCGCAGTCCACGACGTAGCCGGCGTACTCCGGCGCCGGCTCGGGATGCGCCGCCGGAACGAGCGCCACCTCGAAGCTGGCGACCATCGTCCTGTCGCCATCGCTCATGCAGACGTCCGGCGGTCTCCCACAGCGGTCCGCCGCGAGCTGCCGGTTGGCCGCCGGACAGACGAGCGTTGCGCCGTTCCCGATGATCGGCTCCAGCGTCTCGGCGTCGAGGTGGTCGGTATGGCCATGCGTCGAGCAGACGACGTCCACGAAGTCGAGCCGACGCGGATCGACCACGCGACTCGTCATGCGGACGTGCTCGCGATCCGTGCCCGCGTACTTGCGCGTGAGCGAATCCGAGAGGTACGGATCGATCAGCAGATATCGCCGGCGCCATCCGATCAGAAACCCGCTCTGTCCGAGCCACCACAGGTAGACCCGGTTGGGATCCCCGGCGGCGGCCACGTCCTCGAGGAAGGCGTCGTCGGCAAGCGCAGGCTCGATCAAGACGGCCCCGAACCCTCACGCTCCAGGCCCTTCAGGTACGCCAACCCCTCGCGCACGACCACATCGCTGCTCGGAGCGAGGTCGCGCCAGATGCAGGTGGCCTCGCGCATCGCGTTCGAGACCTCGGCGAACGACTCGAGCCCGACGTAGCCGCTGTAGCCGGTGTCGCCGAGGGCGCCCATGATCCCCTCCCAGTCCACGGTCCCCCGGCCCGGCACGCCGCGGTGGCTCTCGCTCAGATGAAAGTGCACCAGGTGGTCGGCGACGAGCTCGACCGGGGTCCGAAAGTCGTCCTCCTCGACGTTCATGTGGTAGGCGTCGAGGTGAATCCCCACATTGGGCTCACCGATCAGCTCCATCAGCTCGAGCGCCTGGCCGGCGGTGTTCACCAGGAACGACTCGTAGCGATTGACCGGTTCGATGCCCACCGTGACGCCACTATCGGCCGCGTGAACCGCGACCGGCCGGAGCACGTCGGCGGCGCGCCGCATGTCGGCCGCGTCGGGCCGTCGAGTCAAGCGTCGCCCAAGGGCGGAGTACGTCACGCCGGTGAAGACGGTCGCTCCCATCGCGGCGGTCGCGTCCACGCATCGTCGGAGGAAGTCCCGCGCCGCCTGCCGTACCCGGTCGTCCTCGCTGGACGGATCGGCGTCCTCGCTGCACGCGACGGACGTGATCAGGTCCACTCCGGCCCCCTGCGCGCGAGCCCGGATGGCCTCGGGATCCACCGCGTCCAGCTCCATGAGCGGAATCTCGACGGCGTCAAGGCCGAGGTCGGCGGCGTGGTCGATGATCGGCAGGTCGTCGTTGCTCCAACTCGAGGTCCACGCGTACGCGTGCACGGCATACCTCATCGTCACCCTCCCTCCGGTCGCGCGAACTCGGCCTCGGCGGCGAGCACGCGCAGATCCTCGTCCGAGATCGGCCGCTGGAAGACCTCCTCCGTCACCGCGCTCCAGCCGTTGATGAAGTACGTCCAGCCGTCCTCCACGGTGAGCCGTCGCTCCTCTGCCTGGGCGCGGGCCTGGTGCAGGAAGTCGAGCTCACCGCGGTAGTTGAGCTCCCACACGACCGCCTGCTCCGGGAAGCGGGCCGCGTCCCCGAGCGGCGATCCCTCCACGTCCTTGCCCAGCCCGGTGGCGTTGACCACGAGCGACGTGGGCGGCAACTCCTCGAGCAGTTGCTCGTGACGATCGGCTTCCGCGAGCTCGGCCGTCGAGTCGTGGTCAACCCGTTCGAGAATCCCTCGCAGGCGCTCGAGCCGCTCGGGCGAGCGGTCGGTCACGACGACGCGATCCGGATGGTCGCTCCGGGGTCGGCGCGCCAACAGGTAGAGCGCGATCGCGGTGCCCGACCCGCCGGCGCCCATGCACAGCACGTGACCGCCGCCGTCGCGGAAGTGGCTGGGCGAGAGCAGGCCCTCGAGGGTGCGCCCCGCGGCCACCGGGTCCTTCGCCCAGCCATAGAGGCCATCGTCGCGCCTGGCGAGGCAGGAGACCTCGCCGCACAGCTCCGCCAGCTCGTCGACGCCCGCGAGCAAGTCGCGTCCCGCCTGATAGACGCCGATCTTGTGGGTGGTGACGAGCGCGCCCGCCACACCGGTATCGCCGACCAGCTCCCGCACCGCCTGGCGATAGGCGTCCGGCGGGGCGCCGACCGGAATGTCGCGGCCGACCAGGTCCACGTCGCCGCCGAGCCCCAACACCTCGCGCCAGCGCGGCCAGATGCGCATGATCGACGAGCTGCCGGTGGTCACGCCGATGAACACCAAGCGCCTCACGCGGCCACCTCGCGGAAGGCCCGGGCCCGGCTCGACAGCTCTACGAAGCGCGCGGCCTCGATCAGCTCCGTCGAGCAGAGCTCGCCGCCGACCCCGACCGCGAGGGCGCCGGCGGCGAGCCACGTTCCGACGTCGTCGAGCCCGATGCCGCCGGTCGGGACGACCGGCACACCCGGGAATGGGCCGAGCAGGGCGCGCATGTGCCCGGGGCCGCCGGTCCCGGCCGGGAACAGCTTGACCACCTCGGCGCCCGCCCCGAGGGCGGCGCCCAGCTCCGACGCCGTGAAGACGCCGGGCATGCACGGCAGCCCGGTGGCAAAGCATGCGCCCAGCAGCTCGCGGTCGAGGTGCGGCATGACGAGGAAGTCGGCCCCGGCGTCGGCGGCGGCCGCTGCCTCGTCGGGGCGGCGGATCGTGCCCGCCCCGAGCAGCATGTCCGGATGGCGCCGGCGGACGGCAGCGAGCTCGGCGGCCGCGCCGGGCGTGGTGAAGGTGAGCTCGACGGCATCGATGCCGCCCGCGACCAGAGCGTCGACGGCCGGCTGCACCAGCGCCGGCGCGGGCACACGCAGCACGGCGATCAGCCGCGCCTGGCCGAGGCGGGACAGCGTGTCAGCCACCTGGCGTCACCACCGGATGCCGCGGCGCCCCTCCGTCGAGCACCGCCAGCAGGTCGTCCAGCGCCGCCCGGCCCATCGCGGCGCGCGCCTCGTCGGTGTCGGCCCCGGAGTGCGGCGTGAGGATCACGTCATCGCGCCCGAGCAGCGGGTTGTCGGGCCGCGGCGGCTCGTCGCGTGTGGTGTCGAGCCCGGCACCGGCCAGCCGGCCTGTCTCGAGCGCCTCCTCGAGGGCCTCCTCCACGACCAGCTCGCCGCGCGCCGTGTTGACGAGGAAGGCGCCTCGCTTCATGCGGCTCAGGAAGCCGGCGTCCACCAGGTCGCGCGTGGCGTCGGTCACCGGGACGTGCAGGCTTAGGAAGTCGGCTTCGGCCAGCACCTCGTCCAGCTCGACGAGCGTCGCCCCGACCCGCCGGGCCTGCTCCGCCGAGACCGCGGGGTCGTGGGCGAGCACGGTGCAGCCCAGCGGCGCGGCCCGGCGCGCGACCTCGCTCCCGGCGCGGCCGAGGCCGATCACGCCCACCGTGCGCCCGCCCAGCTGGATGCCCGGCAGCGCCCCGTACTCGCCGGCCCGCACGCGGCGGTCTCCCTGCGGGATGCGCCGCGCGAGGGCGAACATCAGCCCGATGGCGAGCTCGGCCACGGCCGCCGCGTTGGCGCCCGGGGTGTTCGTGACGACCACGCCGCTGCTGCGGGCAGCGTCCAGGTCCACGCCGTCCGTGCCCGTTCCGTGACGCGCGATCACGCGCAGGCGCGGCGCCGCGCCGATCACACCGGCGTCGAAGCGGTCCACGCCGGCGATCACGCCGTCCACGTCCGCGATCGCCTCGCGCAGCTCCGCTGCGGTGAGCGGCCGCCCGAGGACGTTCCAGCGCACCTCGCGCACGGCGCCCTCCAGCTCATCGCGCAGCTCGGGGCGGCTCCGTCCGAACGACCGCGCCGTCACGAGCACCACCGCGTCGAGCGCCCTCACGCCGGCCACGGCTCGACGACGACCTTGAGCAGCTCGCCCGAGCGCGCCGCCGCGAACGCATCGGCCGCGGCGTCCAGCGGCTCGCGGTCCCCGATCAGGCCGGCGGTGTCCACGCGGCCCGAGACCACCAGCTCGAGCGCCTCGCGGCAGTCCGGCGTGGTGTTCGCCGTCGTGCCGGTGACGAGCAGCTCGCGGTAGTGGATCAGGTTCGTGTCCAGCTCCACGCGCGAGCGGTCGCGCGGCAGGCCGCCGAAGAAGTTGATGCGCGCGCCGGGCGCCGCCAGCTCCAGCGCCTGCGCCTGCGCGGCGGGCGCCGGCGCTGCGGTGATGACGACGTCCGCACCGTCGCCCACCGCCTCCCCCAGGTCGGCGGGCTCGACGGTCACGTCCGCCCCGAAGCGCCGGGCCTCCGCGCGCCTGGCGGCGCTGGGCTCGCTGACGATCACGCTCGCCGGGTCGCTCAGCTTGGCCAGCTGAAGGTGCATCAGCCCGACCGGGCCGGCCCCGACGATCACCACGACGTCGCCCTCGGCGATCCGGCAGGCCTTCGAGCCGCGCAGCGCGCAGGCAAGCGGCTCGACCAGCGCCAGCGCCGCCATGTCACGCCGGTCGTCGACCACCAGCACGTTCCCCTGCGCGACCAACTGCTCGTCGAGCAGGACGAACTCGGCAAAGCCGCCGTCGTCGGTGATCCCGAGCGCGCGCGGCGCGCGGCACAGGTTGACTCGCCCGGCACGGCACTCCCGACAGTGACCGCAGCCGATGTTCGGGGCGATGAACGCCGCGGCGCCGACCGGCAGGTCGACACCGTCGCCGACGGCTGCCAGCGTGCCGGCGATCTCGTGCCCGGGGACGCGCACAGTCCCCTCCGGATAGGCGCGGTGGGAGCCCGACGCAATGCGCAGATCCGTCCCGCAGATGCCGCAGGCCTCCACGCGCAGCAGCGCCTCGCCCTTGCCGGGCTCCCGCTCGGGCCGCTCCTCCACGCGCAGGTCCTCCGGCCCGTGGTAGACGAGCGCCTTCACGCCGCCACCACCTCCACCGGGCGGCCCTCCTGCCAGGAGCGGTTCGCGGCCAAGACCCCGGCCACTGCCGCACGGCCGTCGGCGCCGCTGACCACGGGTTCCGCGCCTTCCAGCGCGCAATCGACGAACGAGCGGATCTCGGCGCGGTAGGCGTCGCGGAAGCGGTCCGGCCAGGTGCGGTGCAGCGGGGTCACGGCACCCACATCACGGTCGCGCACCTCGACGAGCGCCTGGCCGCGCAGGTCGCCGACCACGAGCAGCCCCTCGGAGCAGACGATCTCCACGCGCGCGTCGTAGCCGTAGTCGGCCGGGCAGGTCCCGTCGATCGTGCCGATGGCGCCGCTTGCGAAGCGCAGCGACACCACCGCGTTGTCGTAGAAGCCCTCCGCCTCGACGCCTCGGGAGGACCCCTTGTGGTTCGCCACCTCCGCGTAGACCCGCTCGAGCTCCGAGCCCACCAGCCAGCGGACGCTGTCGAAGTCGTGGCTGTTGACCTCGGCGAGCATCCCGTTGGAGCGCTCGAGGGCCCATGCCCACGCGGGCGGCAGGCCGGGTCCGCGAGTCAGCGACTTGATGACCATCGGCTCGCCCACGTCGCCGGCCTCGATGCGACGCCGGGCCTCGACGAACTCGGGCTGGAAGCGCCGCATGAAGCCGATCTGCAGCACGACGCCGGCGCGCTCGGCGGCGTCGATCATGTCGTCGCACTCGGCCACGGTGAGCGCCATCGGCTTCTCGCAGAAGACGTGCTTGCCGGCCTCGGCCGCGCGCACAGCCAGGTCCCGATGCGTGAAGGTCGGCGCGGAGAGGACGACGGCGTCGCAGCCCTCGAGCGCCTCGTCCAGACCCACGGCCGGGCCGAGCGCCGCGGCGGCCTCGCGCCGCTCGTCGACCACCGCCACGATCTCCGCCCGCGCGGCGTAGTCGGCCAGGTTGCCCGCGTGAAGGGAGCCGGCCCGTCCTGCGCCGAGGAGGGCGACGCGCAGCCGGCTCATCCGAGCGCCTCCGGGTCGAGCGCCGCGAGCAGCCGCTCGTAGCGGGCCGCCTGGCGCGTGTAGGCCTCGTGGTCGGCCGCGTCGGGCTCGAACCGGGCCTCCACCGCCGTGGTCCGGCTCGCTGCCGCCGCCAGGTCGTCGAACAGCCCGACCGCACGCCCGGCGACCAGCGCCGCGCCCCAGCAGGAGAACTCGCCGCGCGCGAGACGCGCGTACGGAACGCCGAGCACGGATGCCTTGATCGCGTTCCAGGTGTCGCTGCGCGCGCCGCCCCCGACCACGCGCACCTCACGAAGGTCGACCTCCGGGTGCAGCTCGCGCAGGACGCGCAGGTACTCGGCGTACTCGTACGCCACGCCCTCGAGCACCGAACGCACCAGATGTGGCCGCGAGTGGTGGCGCGTGAGGCCCGTCCAGGATCCACGCATCTGCGGCCGGCTCGGCAGCAGCCGGCCGTCGACGTGAGGCACGAAGATCAGACCGTCCGAGCCCGCCGGGGCGGCGCGCGCCACCGCGGCGAGCTCGTCGAAGCCGGGCGCCTCGCCCTCCCAGAGCGTCTCGCCGACCCATGCCAACAGCGAGCCCGCGGACATGTAGGAGAGCGAGACCCATTGCCCCTGCACCGCCCCGTGCATCACGATCAGCGTGCGATGCTCGACGTCCGGCACGAAGTCCGTGCCGCTCGCGGACAGCACGGCGGCGGTGCCGGCGACGTCGAGCACCTGGCCGGGCGTGACCACGCCCGCACCCAGCACTCCGGCCGCGGTGTCGCCGAGTCCGGCCGCGACCGGGGTGCCCTCGGCCAGCCGGCAGTCCCGCGCCGCCTCCGCGCGCAGGCCGCCGACACGGGTCGCGGGCTCGACGATGCGCGGCAGCTTGCCGAGCGGCACGCCGACCGCGTCGGCGAGCTCCGGCGACCAGGCGCCGGCCCGAGCGTCAGCCACACCCGTGAAGTGCAGGTAGCTGTGGTCCATGAACGCGTCGTCCGCCGCCAGGCCGGACAGCCGTCCGGCCACGTACCCGCTTGGCACGATCCACTTCGCGACGCGGTCGAACACGTCCGAGTGCTCGCGCCGCCACCAACGCATCTTCGGGCCGTGATTGACCATCGCAGGGCACCCCGAGAGCTCCACGAGCCGGGCGCCGAGCGCTTCGTCGAGCGCCTCCACGTCGGGTCCGCAGCGCAGGTCGAGCCAGGAGTCGTATGGGGTCGCCGGGCGCCACTCGCCGTCGATGCCGAGCACGCCAGCCATCTGGCCCGTCACTCCGATCGCCGCGACGTCGGCCGACCCGGAGCGCTCAACGCAGTCGCGGATTGCCCGTAGCGCGGCGGCGTAGAAGTCGTCGGGGTCCTGGTCCACCTCGCCGGGACCGCGCCAGCGCAGCGGCGTCTCCGCGGTCGACTCGGCGAGCGTCTCGCCGGCCCGCGAGTAGAGCGCGGCCTTCGTGCCGGTCGTCCCGAGGTCGACTCCGACCAGCAGCTCGGTCATCCTCGATAGCGGGGGTTCGGCATGACCTCTGGCGCGCCGTCGCGCTCCACGACCACCACGGGGAAGCCCTGGTCCTCGATCGTCTTGTAGTCGTAGCCCGCGTCGGCGGGGAAGGCGGCCAGGAACACCAGCGGCTCGCCCCCCACGTTCACCGAGCGGTGCGCCCAGCCGCCCGGCACGTAGTTGATCGTCCCGCGCGCCATCTGCTCGACCGCCGGCTCGCCTTCCTCGGTCGCCATCACAAGCCGACCCTGCCCGGCGAGCGTGACGTAGATCTCGGCACGATCGATCTTGGCGTGGAAGTGCCCCTTGGTCATGTGGTACTCGCCCTCCACGGTGCCCGGCTCGATCGTCGTCGTCGACGACAGCAGATTGCCCTCCTCCAGCGGCACGGGGATCTCCGAGACCCGGTAGACGACCTCGTCCCGCCGCGACTCAGGCACGCTGACCTGGTACATCCCGTCCATGTCGCCGAGCGTGCGCTCGACGAGCTTGCGCTGCGGGGTGAGCACCCCGTCGGCGAGGTTGAGCATGGTGGTGAATGGCGGGAGCAGGCTCATGCGGTCCCCAGACGGGCCTGGCGCCGGCGCCACTGGTCGATCGCGACCACCAGGACGATGATCAGGCCGTTGACCACGCGCTGCCAGAACTCGGCTACGCCGAGGATCTGCAGGCCGTTGCCGATCACGGCGATCACCAGGATCCCGATAACCGTGCCGCTGACCTTGCCCTCGCCGCCGAACAGGTTGGTGCCGCCGATGACCACTGCGGCGATCGACTGCAGCTCCATGCCCTCGCCCATGAGCGCGTTAGCGCTGCCCTGGCGGCCGGTCAGCATGAATCCGGCGATGGCCGCGAACACGCCGGCCAGGATGTAGATCCATACCTTCGAGCGCTCCACCCTGATGCCCGAGACGCGGGCCGCCTCGGTGTTGCCGCCGATCGCGTAGGCGGACCGGCCGAGCGTCGTGCGCGCCAGGATGAACCCGCCGACGAGCACGCAGACCAGCGCAACCACGGCGATCCAGGGGACATCACCGACGATCGAGCCCGAGCCGAGCGTGGTGACGGACTCGGGGACGGTGCGCCCCTCCTGGGCCTTCTTGAAGTCCGGCACCGGCAGACCGTCGGTGATCAGCAGCGCGATCCCGCGCACCGCCGAGAACGTGCCCAGGGTCGCGATGAAGTCGGGGACGTGCCATTGGGTGATCACGAACCCGTTGAAGGCGCCGACCGCGAAGCCCGCCGCCACGCCGAGCGCCAGCGCGGCCGGCTCGGGCCAGCCCCAATGCGCGAAGGCCACGCCCATGAGGCTGCCCGAGAGCGCCGACGTGGAGGCGACCGACAGGTCGATCCCGCGCGAGACGATCACGAGCGTCTGCCCGACCGCCAGGATCATCGGGACCGAGTACTGGCGCAGGATGTTGAGCAGGTTCTGCTCGGTGAAGAAGTTCTCGGACGCCACCGAGAACCCGATCACGAGCGCGATCAGGATGATCAGCGCGCCGCCACGTCCACCGGCGGCCGCCGCCACTCGCGCCACGCGGGTGCGCAGAGCCGGCGCCGGCGCCCTGGTGACGGCCTCAGACATCCGCTCCTCCCGCCGCAGCCATTATCTCGTCCTCTTCCGTCTCGGGCGGCACCTCCCTGACGATGCGCCCGTCCGACATGACCAGCACGCGGTGCGCAAGCATGCGCGCCTCGCGGAGCTCCGAGGTGAAGTAGAGCGTCGCCACGCCGCGCGCGGAGAGCTCGCGGACGAGCCGGAAGACCTCCTCCTTGGCGCCGACATCGATGCCGCGGGTGGGGTCGTCGAGCACCAGCACGCGCGCCTGCGAGCAGGTCCAGCGGGCCAACACGACCTTTTGCTGGTTGCCGCCGGACAGGCTGTCCACGGGCGCGTCGAGCGAGCTCGTGCGGATGGCCAGCTCCTCGGCGTAGCGGCGCGCCACCTCCTGCTCCGAGCCGAAGTCGAGCACAGGGCCGCGCGCCACCTCCGTCAGCGAGGCCAGCGTGATGTTCGACGCCACCGACAGGCGCGGCACGAGCCCCGCCGTGCGGTCCTCGCCCACGTAGCCCAGTCCGGATGCGATGGCCTTCGCCGGCGAGTCGACCTCGACGACGCGCCCGGCCACCTCGAGCTCCCCGCCGCTGGCAGGCTCCAGACCGAACAGCGTGCGCGCCAGGCGCGTTCGGCCCGCTCCCACCAGTCCGAACACGCCCACGATCTCGCCCTCGCGCAGCTCCAGGTCGACCGGCTTCAGGCGCGGCAGGCGGCTCAGCCCGCGCATCCGCAGGACCACCGGCGCACCAGCGGGCAGCGGCGGGGCTTCGACCCGCTCGCCGAGGCCGGTCTTACGTCCCACCATCATCTGGGCGAGCTGGGTCTCCTCCACGCCGTCGGCGCCGACGGTGTCGACCAGCTCGCCGTCGCGCAGCACCGTGATGCGGTCGGCGATCTCGAGGATCTCCGTCAGCCGGTGCGACACGTACAGGACCGCGACGCCGTCGGCCTTCAGCTCGCGGATGATCTCGAAGAGCCGGCTCGCCTCGCGCTCGGACAGTGCCGACGTCGGCTCGTCGAGAAGCAATACGCGGACCTCGCTGGAGAGCGCCTTGGCCAGCTCGACTTGCTGGCGCTCCGCCATGCCCAGCTCGGCGACCGGGCGGGTCTCGTCGACCTCCAGGCCAACCCGGTCCAGGTGCCGGCGCGCCTGCGGCCGCAGCCGCTTCCAGTCGACGGTGCGCAGCCGCGTCCGCGGCCAGCGCCCCAGCATCACGTTCTCCGCCACCGAGCGCTGTGGCACCAGGCTGAGCTCCTGGTAGACGATGCCGATCCCACGCTCGCGGTTGCGCTCGGAGTTGCCGAACGGCACGGCGTCGCCGTCGAGCAGCAGCCGCCCGGCGTCGGGCCGCACCGACCCGGCGATCACCTTCATCAGGGTCGACTTGCCGGCCCCGTTCTCGCCGAGCAGGGCGTGCACCTCGCCGGGGTCGACACTGAGATCGACCCCGGCGAGTGCCTTGACCCCCGGGTAGCTCTTCTCGATGCCGTGGGCGTCGAGCAGCGGCACTAGCGCTCCATCCCTAGCAGTCCGCCTTGATCTTCTTCCAGTCGATCGCAGGCAGCTCCGGCTCGGGGTAGAACTGGTCCGCGTTCCCCTGGTAGACCGTCCGCGGGCGGATGTCCTGCGTCTGCGGGACCTCCTGACCGCAGGCGAGCTTCACCGCGAACTCGGTCCCGAACCAGCCCCACTCCGGGAAGCCGTGGTGCGTCTCCGCGATCAGCGTGCCGTCGCGGATGGCGTCCGTCGACTCCGGGGTCACGTCGTTCGTGAACACCGCGACCTTGCCCCGGGCCGGCGGCGTCTCGCCACCGCTGTCGTCGAGCACACCCCTGCGCTCGGCGGCCATGATGGCTCCGAGCCCCATCTCGTTCGAGGCCGCCCAGATGAAGTTCATCTCGGACGGGCTGTAGCGCGACAGGAAGTTCTCGGCCGCCTTTACGCCCTTCTCGCGGTTCCAGTCGGCCGCGATCGGCTTGCCCAGCATCTCGATGTTCGGGTACTGGCTCACGACCTCATCGAACCCCTCGAGCCGCTCCTCCGAGAAGAACGTCCCGGCGATGCCCTCGATGACCGTGCCCGATGCCTCGGGCGCGTTCTTGTCGGCGTCGGCGTAGGTCTCCTCCCACCACTCGAGGTCGAGGAACTGATCGGGCGAGACCTCCACCTGCGGCCCGGAGCCCAGCACGCCCGGCCCGCCGAAGTAGTCGAGCACCGAGTACGCCGAGACGGACGCCGCCTCGGAATTGTCGAAGCCGATGTAGCTGGCGACCTCGATGTCGTCCTGCGGCTCGAGCAGGTTGACCATGATCACCGGGATGTCGGCCTCGTTCGCCCGCCGGATCGCAGGCTTGACGGCCTCGGTGTCCGCCGGCGAGACGGCGATCACGTCCACCTGCTGAGAGATGAAGTTCTCGATGATCGCCAGCTGGTCGGCGAACGCCGTGTGGGTCGCCGGCGACCGGCTGATCACCCTCACGTCGAAGCCGTTCTTGTTCGCGTCCTCGGCGGCCCGCTCGAAGAAGTCCGTGGCCGTCTTGAACACACCAGTGATGTCGGGCGGGGTCCAGCCGATCACGATCTCCTCTTCGGAGCGACCGCCGCCACCGCCGCCACCACCATCGTCGTCGTCGCCGCAGGCGGCCACCGGGAGCGCGAACAGCGCCAGGGCGCCGGCGAGCGCGAGCACTCGCTTGAACATTGCCTTCCTCCCTTCAGACGGCGGTGTAGCCACCGTCCACCACGATTTCCGTCCCTGTCATGAAGGACGCCTCCTCGCTCGCCGCGAACACGATTGCCGCGGCGATCTCTCCCGGGGTTCCAAGCCTGCGCGCGGGGCGGGTCTCGGCCAGCCTCCGCTCGTGGGCGGCGGGGTCGGCCGCCCTCTCGATCGCCGCGTCGACGAGCGGCGTGCGCGTGGTTCCGGGGCAGACGCTGACCGCCCGCACGCCGTCGCCCGCGTGGTCGACGGCGATGCAGCGGGTCAGCATCACGAGCCCCGCCTTCGTCACGTTGTAGGCCACCTGTCCGGGCACGGCGACCAGGCCCGCCTCGCTGGAGACATTCACGATCACGCCGCCACTGCCTGCGCGCATGTGGGCCACGGCGAGGCCGGACAGCCTGATGGCCGCCCGCAGATTCACGGAGAGCAGCGTGTCGAGGTCCGTGTCGCCGAGCTCGGCCACTGTCCCCTGCGTGTAGAGCGCCGCGTTGTTCACGAGCGCGTCGAGGCGGCCGGCCTGCTCGACCGTCGCCTCGATCAGCCGCCTCGGGGCATCGCTGTCAGCGAGGTCGGCGGTCACGTGGGCGCCCGGGCCGTCCAGCGCCGCCAGGGTCTCGCGCGCCCGCTGCTCGTCGCGGCCGGCGACCATCACCCACCACCCGGCCCGGCTGAGCGCCTCCGCGGCCGCGCGGCCGATGCCGCTGGTCGCGCCGGTGACCAGGGCCGCCTTCACCGCTCCCCCAGCCTCAGCGTGGTCGGGTCCAGGCCGGCGGTCTCCGCCGCCCGCTGGCCGAGCACCTGCACCTCGATCGTGGTGCGGTCGGAGCGGTGCCAGGCCCGGTAGCACTCGAACGGCCGCATGTTGGCGTCCCAGGAGACCGCCTGCACCTGCAGCACCGCCGCACCCGGCTGGATCTGCAGCAGGCTTGCCAGCTCGTCGCGTGCGGTGGTCGCCTCGACCACGCGCCGCCCACCGGCGACCTCCAGCCCATGCTGAGCCTTCAGCGCGCCGTACAGCGAGCCGGTCTCCAGCTCGGTCCCAAGCACCACATCGGCGAGCGCCTCGAGCAGGTGGCTCTCCACGTACATCACGAGCTCCCCGTCGACGTAGCGAACGCGCTCCAGCGTCACGCCGTTGCTCCCGGCGGGCAGGTCAAGCGCAAGCGCAGCCCACTGCGGCAGCGGCTCGACCTCGCGGCGCATCACGCGCGAGGTGACCTCGTGGCCTGCCCGCGTCGCCTCGTCATGGAAGCCGTGCGAGGACTGCAGGAACCAGGAGCTCGAGCGCGGCTCGGCGACAAACGTGCCGCGGCCCTTCCGCTTGACCAAGAGGCCCTCGCTCTCGAGCTCGGCGAGCGCCTGGCGCACCGTCGTGCGCGAGACGGCGAAGTGATCGCAGAGGGCATGCTCGGACGGGATGCGCTCGCCCGGCAGCCAGCGCTCGCCGGCGATCTCGTCCCGGATCAGCTGCTTGAGCTGGAAGTAGAACGGGACGGGCGAGCGGCGGTCGATCCGGGCGGAGGTGCGGTCTAGCACGGACATCATCCTGTAATGACAGGATGATGTCTAACCGCCGTGGGCGCTCATGTCAAGCGCCGACGGCTCGGCGCCTGCGCCAGGAGAGCGCGCTGCGGCTTGGCGGGCTCGTTGTGCCGCCGCAGCTCCTAGCGGCATGGTGTCCTCCTAGGTTTGCTTGATTGGCGTGAAGACACCGCCGGGCCCGCGAGCGTGACAACCGACGATGAGCACCGCCGCCGTCGCCAACGGCTCGACGCCCTTGGCGACCTCTCCTAGCGCGGGGCCAGCGGCCCGCGGCGGCCACACGCGCGGCCGGGTCACGCCCAATGCTTTTCCCTGCGCGATCGAGCGCGGGTAGTGTCGAGGCGTGTCGGGCGACGTGAGTGCGCTCCTGGATTCCGGTGGCCGGGCGGACGAATACCGGCTGCTGATAGCGGCCTCGCGCGCTTGTAACTTCCATCGCCTGAGAGTCGAGGCACGTCACCGCACGGTCGCCGAGGCGGCCCTGGATCGGCCGGTCCTGACCGTAAGCCTCGGGACGCTGCCGCGTCCCGACGGGGCGGACGTGCGCCGCAAGCTGCGCGAGATCCGCGGCGCGTTCGAGTTCGTCAAGTTCGGCGACAACCCCCGGGCACGCGCCCGGGTGTCGCCCTGGGCGGCGGCGGCGGTCGCGCTCGCTGAGGGCGTCGAGCCGATCGTCCACGTGGGTTGTCGCGACCGCAACCGGCTCGCGCTGCAGTCCGATCTGCTCGGCGGGCGGCTGCTCGGGGTCCGGAACGTCCTCTGCCTGCGCGGCGACGAGATCGAGGTCTCAGACCAGCCCGAGGCGCGGGCTGTGCGTGACCTCGACGTGGTGGACCTGATCGGGCTGGCCGCCGAGGAGTTCTGCGTGCTCGCCGCCTGCGACCCCGCCGTGGAGGTGAGTTACGAGCACGCGGCCCGGCTCCGGACGAAGGTCGCCGCGGGCGCGCGGCTGCTCGAGACGCAGCCCGTCTTCGACGCGGCCCGCTTTGCCCGCTGGCTGCGCCAGCTGCGCGAGGCCGGCATCGACGTCCCCGTGCTCGTCGACGTATCCGTCGTGGCCACGCCGGCGGAGGCCGAGCTGCTCGATCGCATCCCGTACGTCGCTGCCCCGCCGGACCTCCCCGCCCGCCTAGAACGCGATCCGGACGCCGGGATCGCCCTCGCCGCCGAGCTCGTCGCGGGCCTGCTCGAGCTCGACGGCGTGGCCGGCTGCCACCTCTCCCTCATCGGCGGCGACCCCGCCGCGCCGCTGGCCGTGCTCGAGCGCCTCAGGTGAACTCCGCCGAGCATGCCCGCACAACGCGATGCGGGACCCCGGCGAGACCGCGCGCGAGAGCGACACGCTGCCGATCATCCATGCGATCACGGAGCTCGAGTTCCACATCTCCCCCGCCGTCAGCTCGTCGCGTCCCCAGCCAGGCCTGGGCACTGCCGCGATGAGATCTACTACTACTAGACGGTCCCACCCCTCCGAGCGCTACAGACCTCCTCCGTCCGTGCGCCCCCCGAACAGGTGGGAGCGCAGCCAGTCGAGGATCGCCCGGCGTACCGCCGGCTCGCGCAGCAGCGCGACCCCGTGGCCTTCTGGGTCTCGCGCCAGCATGGTGAGCCTGGGCTCCCGGGCCAGCTGTGCCAGTTCGAGCACGGCGGCCGCCTCCAGACGGGAGGAGATGAACAGCACGCCGCGCGGGCTGGGCCCGCGCGGACGGAGCGTGTCCCGCAGCGGGACCGGCGAGAGCGCCACGGTAGCCCGCGCAGCGGCGCTGCTGGCGTAGGCCACGTTGGCGCCATGGCTCGCTCCGATCACCGCGGTCCGCTCTGCATCCACGCCCCGGCGGGCCTGAAGGAAGCGGAGGGCGGCCGCCACGTCGCGCGGCATCGCGTCCAGGTAGCGACCCTCATTGCGTGGCGGGAAATAGCGCCGCTTGCTCGGCCAGCGGCTGAGGCTGCGGCCCATGCCGCGCGTGTCGTAGGCGAGCGTCGCGAACCCGGCGCGGTCGAGCGCCGGCACGAAGCCGTCCCAGTCGTGGAGGTCCGAGCCCAGCTGATGCGCGGGCGAGCCGCAGCCGCTCGACGCGGCGACGTCCTCGTGGCAGGGATGACCGCGGGTCAGCGGCTCATCATCAGGTCGATTAGCGGCAGGTAGCCGCGCTCGGCCAACCGCTTCGAGGCGGGCTCGACGTAGGCCGGGTCGAGCTCGATGCCGAGCCCCTCGACAAGCCGGTTCATGTAGTTGAACAGGGCCGTCACGGCAACCGTGTGGTAGAGCGCGGTCTCGTTCCACCCCTCCGCAAGCACGGCTTCGGCGTCTCCCTGCGTGACGCTGTCCGGTGCCCGCGTGAGCCTCTGTGCGTAGCTCAGCACGGGCTTCATCCTTGCGGGCACCGCCGCCGTGTCGATCTCCTCGATGAGCGCCGCCACGGCACCCTCGGGCGTGCCCAGCCGCTGCGTCGTAGCTGTGTGGACGCCGCGGCAATAGGCGCAGCGGTTGAGACTGGAGACGTAGGCCGCGATCAGCTCCCGCTCGGCTTCGCTGAAGGGCGAGGGACCTCGCATCAGAACCTCGTGAAACTCGATCAGCGGCTTGTTGGTCTCGGGAAACGCCTTGAACAGGTCCAGCAGAGTTGCCCCCTGGGGCAGTGAGGGGAGATACGCCATTTCGCTCCTCCAGCGGTGATCCTTGGTAATCGGCCCCCGCATCCTGAGCTAAGCCGGCCCGAGGGTCCGCCGCGAGTGCGGCTCGCGGGTCGCATACTGCCGTGTCCGAGAGGACCGCGCTGAACCATATGTCGCGCGCGGCGGTCAAAGAGGCCGTTGCGATCCGACGCCGGCGCACGCTGCGCCGTCGCGCACCCGCGACCACGACGAACGGCCACCGCCCGGTCGGCTGAGATGCGCCTACCTACCCGCTGTTGACCGCGCAGTGGACGAGCCTGGCGCTGGTCGTGGGGGCCGTAGCAGCGCTCACGGGGGGTGCGATCCGTTCCCGCGGCGGTCGACGGCTCGAGCCCCAAGCCGGCGTGGGGGTCCGGGGTTAGCGGAGTACTTCCGGGCCCCGGCCGTCTGGGCGCTTGCCTGCGGTCGGTGCTGATCGGGGTCCGCTGGGGAGCCCTGAATCGCCGGCCGTCCAGGCGGGTCATAGGGACATCGACCGCGGAAGGAGCCGACGCATGCCAATTGCCCGTCCCCGCCGGTATCTGTCCGGTGTCGTCCTGATCCCGGTCGTTGCGCTGGTGCTCTCCGCCTGCGGCGGCCAGGAAGGCGGAGGGGACAACGGCCGGAGCGCCGGCGCGGCACAGTCGGCGGCGGGAGCTTCGGCCAAGGGGCTGCCACCCAAGCTCGCCAGCAACCTCGAACAAGCCGACCAGATCATCGGCGAGGGCAGCGAGGCCTTCGAGGAGCGGCTCGGCGCGCTGAGCGGCCACCCGGTCGTCGTCAACCAGTGGGCCTCCTGGTGCACGAGTTGCCGCTTCGAGTTCCCCTTCTTTGCCGAAGCTGTCAGGCGCCATCGTGCGGAGGTCGCGTTCGTCGGTCTCGACTCTCAGGACGAGCGCGGCGCTGCGGAGGACTTCCTGCGGGAGTTCCCAGTCGGCTTCCCGAGTGTCTTCGACCCGGACGCCGAGGTTGCCGCCGCCTACGGCGGCGGGCAGGCGTGGCCGACGACGATGTTCTTCGACGACGAGGGCGAGCTCGTGAACGTCAAGATCGGCGCCTACGCCACGGCCGAGCTGCTCGAGCAGGACATCCAGCGCTGGGCGCTCGGCCGCGGGAGCTGACCGTGGCCGATCCCGCCGCCGGAGTCGGCGTGCTTGCCGCCATGTTCGCGGGAATGGTGTCGTTCCTCTCCCCGTGCGTGCTGCCGCTCGTCCCCGGCTACCTGTCGGCCGTGACGGGCGTGTCGTCGACCGAGCTGGACCGCGCGCCCGTCTGGCGGGTGTTGGGGCCGAGCCTGCTGTTCATCGCCAGCTTCTCGAGCATCTTCATCCTGCTCGGACTGACCGCCACCGGCGTCGGGGCGTCCTTTCAGAGCAGCCGCGGCAGGCTCGAGAAAGTCGCCGCAGTGCTGATCATCGCGATGGGCGCCTTCTTCGTCGCCTCGCTGTTTGTCACCCGCCTCAACCGCGAGTGGCATCTCGACGCGCTCGCCCGCCGCGCCGGCCGTGGCGGCCCGCTCGTCGCCGGAGCGGCGTTCGCCGTCGCCTGGACCCCGTGCGTGGGCCCCACGCTGGGCGCCATCCTGAGCGCGGCGGCGCTGACCGAGTCGGCCGGCCGGGGCGCGTTCCTGCTGGCGTTCTACTCGGCGGGGCTTGCGATCCCGTTCCTGCTCACAGCGCTGGCGTTTCGCAAGATGACGAGCGTCTTTGCGGTTCTCAAGCGCCATTACCGGTCGATCATGGCGGCCGGCGGCGCGGTGCTGATCGTGATGGGCGTGCTGATCTGGACCGGTGAGCTGTTCCAGCTCAACATCGAGGCGCAGCGCTTGCTCGACCGCTTCGGCCTCAACTTCTTCAGTGACGTCTGAGCCGCAGTTACGGCTCGTCTCGCAGCCGCTCGATCACGCCGTCGGCCACGCGCGGCCGCGGCTCGGGCGGCAGTTGCATCAGGCTCTCGAGCGTGCGGCGCAGCGTGCGCAGCACCCGCCGGCAATGCGGGCAGATCTCGACGTGCTCCTCGAGCCGCTCGCGCTCGGCGGGCGAGAGGTCGTCGTCCAGGTAGTCGGACAGGTGCGCGTGCGTCCAGTTGTGCTCGCGCATGTAGCGGCGTCGCTCGAGAAGCCGGCGGATCATCGTTCGCTCTCCAGGTAATACTCGTCAACGGCCCTGCGTACAGCAAGGCGGGCCCGGTGCAGGCGGCTCTTGAAGGCGGCCTCGCCCAGCTCCATCACCTCGGCCGCCTCCCCGGTCGAGAGGCCCTCCACGTCGCGCAGGATCAGCGGCGCCCGATACTCGATCGGGAGCGCTCTGACGGCGTCCTCGAGCACGCGCCGGAGCTGGCCCTGCTCCGTCCGGAACTCGGGCGCCTCGCTCCAGTCGGGTGCGTCCTCGATCGGGCTGTCCTCGATCGAGCTGACCGTGCCGGCAGGTGGCCTGCGCTCGGCGCGCCGCTTGGCCTCGTTGATGCCGATCCGGTACAGCCAGGTGAAGAAGCGCGAGCGCAGCTCGAACTTCTCGATGCCTCGCCACGCGCGCATGAACGTCTCCTGCGTGACCTCCTCCGCCTCGTCGGCGTCCGCGACGAAGCGCAGCACAACGGCGTAGAGCCGGTCGGCGTGGCGGCGGACCAGCTCCTCGAACGCGAGTCGGTCGCCCGCCTGGGAGCGCTCGACCAGCTGCCCCTCGTCGCTCTTCGCAACTGGGGCGCTCACGCGGGGGAGTCGCGCTCGGGGTGGTGCGGCGCCATCACCCGTAGCTTGCCAAGCCGCGCCCAGGACCGGCGCGAGCGCCGGGACCACTCGGCGAAGGGAGCTCATCGAAGGCGTGCCGGACGGCCGCCCGGGTCCGCGCGCGGCGGCTCGCTGCGGATCCGCTGAATGACTCCGGGAGCCACCGATCGGCCCGGACGGCGGCGGCCGAGCTCACGCAGCTCCCAGACCAGCACGGTCAGCGTGCGCCTGAGCGGACCGCATTCCGGACAGAGCCTCGTGTGCGCCTCGAGCCGGCGCTGCTGGTGCGGCGAGAGATCCCCGTCGATGTAGTCGGACATGCGTCGCTGCGTCCAGCGGTGGTCGCGTTTGTCCCGCATGCGTCGTACGAGTCCTGTCACGCTGCTAGGACCCGCGCGGCGGGCGGTTGGATTCAGGCGAACACAGCGCTGAATCCTCGCGACGGCCGCGGGGTCAAACCGCCACATGGAAGCAGCCATCAAGCGCGCGACACACGACTCTGTCTTTCTCGAGCAGACCCGCTCGATCTGTCCCGTCTGTAGACAGGTGCTGGAAGCGGAGGTGCTGGGCCGCGACGGAAAGGTCTTCCTGCGCAAGCGCTGCCCCGACCACGGCGAGTTCGAGGCGCTCGTATACGGCGACGCGGAGCGCTACGTCGAAATCCAGCGCTACAACAAGCCGGGCGAGCGGCCGCTGCGGCTGCAGACCGAAGCGGTGGAGGGATGCCCGCGCGACTGCGGCATCTGCCCGGAGCACAAGCAGCACACCTGCCTGGGGATCATCGAGGTCAATACCGGCTGCAACCTGGACTGCCCGATCTGCTTCGCCGGATCGGGCAGCGGCCATCAGCCCGACGGCTTCTCGCTCACGCGCGAGCAGGTCGAGCGGATGCTCGACGCGTTCGTCCAGGCCGAGGGCGAGCCCGAGGCGATCCAGCTCTCCGGCGGCGAGCCCTCGATCCACCCGCAGATCCTCGACATGCTCGCCGCGGCCAAGGCGCGCGGCATCAAGCTGGTGATGCTCAACACCAACGGCATCCGCCTGGCGCGCGACCCGCGCTTCGCCCCGGCGCTGGCGGAGATCGGCGTGCACGTCTATCTCCAGTTCGACGGCTTCAAGGACTCCACGCAGCTCGCCATCCGCGGCCGGCTCCTGCAGGAGGAGAAGCTGCGGGCGCTCGACCGCTGCGCGGCGGCGGGGGTCGGCGTCTCGCTGGCGGCCGCTGTCGAGCGCGGCATCAACGACGACGAGCTGGGCGAGGTCGTCCGCTTCGGCGTCGAGCACCCTGCCGTGACCGGCGTCTTCTTCCAGCCGGTCACCCACTCCGGGCGCTACCTCGATTTCGATCCGCTGGAGCGGCTGACGAACTCGGACGTGATCGACGCAATCGCCGGCCAGCTGCCGGAATGGTTCCGAGCGGACGACTTCGTGCCTGTGCCGTGCTGCTCGCCCACCTGCCGCTCCGCCACCTATGCCCTCTACGACGGCGAAGACCTGGTTCCGCTGCCCCGGCTCGTCGACGTGGACGACTACCTCGACTACGTCACGAACCGCGCCGTGCCGGACCTCGAGATCAGGACCGCGCTCGAGGGCCTCTTCTCGGCGTCGGCCGCCGGCGGCACCGAGCGCACCGGCGAGCGGCTCGACTGCGTCGCCTGCGGCGTCGGGCTGCCGGCGGAGCTGCAGCGGGTGGCCGCCCAGGGCTTCATGGTCGTGGTGCAGGATTTCCAGGACCCCTACACGCTCGACGTGCGCAAGCTGCGCAAGTGCTGTGTGGCCGAGATCGTGCCGGACGGCCGGCTGATCCCCTTCTGCGCCTACAACTCGGTCGGCTACCGCGAGCAGGTGCGCGCCCAGCTGTCGGCCGCGGCCGGGAACGGCGCCGCATGAGCACCGAGCCGTCGCTCGAGACGCTGCTCGGCGCGGAGCTGGCCTGCTGTGCCTCGCCCTACGATTCGCCCGCTCTCCGCTGGCTGCTCGGGGACGAGTTGCACCCGGGTGGCGATCCCCTGAGCCGGCGGCTCGCCCACCTGGCCGGCCTGGGACCTGGGTCGCGGGTGCTCGACGTGGCCAGCGGGCGCGGGCGGACCGCTCGCCTGCTCGCCACCGAGTTCGGGGCCCAGGTCACCGGTGTCGAGTTATCCGCCGACTCGGTTGCGGCGGCCCAGGCGGAGGCCGAGGCGGCCGGGTGCGGGCGGGTGCGCTTCGTGCAGGGCGACGCCGCGGCGCTGCCCGCGCCGAGTCGCGCATTCGACGCCGTCATCTGCGAGTGCGCGCTCTGCGTCTTCCCGCGCAAGGGCGCTGCCGTGGCCGAGATGCGCCGCGCGCTCCGCCCCGGCGGCGTCCTCGCGATAGCCGACGTGACCGTAGAGCCGGACGAGCTGCCGGCTGCGCTGCGCGGCCTGGCCGGCCGCGTGGCCTGCCTCGCCGAGGCGCTGCCGAGGGAGGGCTACGAGGCGCTGCTCCACGACGCCCGCTTCGAGCTGTTGGCCGCGGAGTCGCACGACGGCGCACTGGCGGCGTTGGCCGAGCGCATGGAGTACCGGTTGCGGGTGGCGCGCATGGTGGATCCCTCTGCCTACGGCGGCCTGATCGCCGAGGCCCTCGCACTGGTGCGCGAGGCCAGGAGCGCCATCGTGCGCGGCAGCCTGGGCTACCGGCTGTTCGTCGCGCGGCGGGCGAAGCTCACCAACGTCCCGGCTCGAAGCTAGGCAAGCGCGTCATTGGCCGCCGCGGGGCCGGTCAAGGGCTCGCAGCGTCGCCAGCAGCGGCCGTAGCAGGCGCCGCCCGTGCGGGGTTAGGACGCGGTGGCTCCACCACTGCTCGGCGGCGCGGGCCGGTCCCTCGCCGTAGGTCGGATAGGCGTGGATCGCCTGGGAGAGGTCGGCGACCGTGCCGCGGTGCCGGATCAGGGCGGCGAGCTCGGCGATCGACTCGCCGGCAGCGGGCGCCACCACGGTCGCGCCGAGCAGTCGGCCGCGGCGGCCGGTCACGAGCTTGGCGAAGCCGCGCGCCGTGCCGGCGGTGAGGGCGCGATCCGACTCGGCGTAGTCGTGGCGGAGCACCAGCGGGTCGCGGCCGAGCCGCGCCCGCGCCTCTGCCTCGCTGAGCCCGATGCTGGCCACCTCGGGGTCGGTGAACGTCACGCGCGGGACCGCCGCGTAGTCGAACGAGCGGCGGGCACGGAAGAGCGCGTTGGCCATCGCGGTCAGGCCCTGGTGGCCGGCCACGTGTGTGAAGTACATCCGGCCGACCGTGTCGCCCGCCGCCCAGATCCGGTCGCCCGTGGTGCGCAGGCGGGCGTCGACTTTCACGAACCCGCGCTCGTCGAGCTCGACCCCCACGTTCTCGAGCCCGATGCCCCCGTTCGCCGGCGCCCTACCCACGGCCAGTAGCAGGCTGTCGTAGTCGAGCCGGCGTCCGCCAGCCACCAGCGCGCCGCCGCCTTCGGGGGCCGGGTCGACGTGCGTAACGGGCGCCTCGAGGTGAACCGTGACGCCCTCGCCGGCGAGGATGTTGGCGATGAAGCTGCCGGCCTCGCTGTCCTCGCCCGGCAGCAGCCCAGGCGCCGCCTCGCCGATCTCGACGCGGCTCCCCAGCCTGGCGAAGGCTTGGCCCATCTCGCAGCCCGTTGGGCCGCCGCCGAGCACCGTCAGCCGGGTCGGCAGCTCGCGCAGGTCCCAGACCGTCTCGTTGGTGAGGAAGTCCGCTCCCTCGAGCCCGGGGATGGGCGGCACGGTCGGCCGAGACCCGGTGGCGATGATGGCCGCTCGATAGCGCAACGCACGCCCGCCGGCCTCGACCACGCCCGGCGCCGCGAAGCGGCCCACGGCGCGCACCACCTCGACCCCCTCGGACTCGAGATGCTCCGCGGTGTCGCGCGCGCCGGCCCGGCGGATCACCTCCTGTATCCGCTCCATCACCCGGGCGAAATCGATGCTGGGCTCGGACGCCTCCAGGCCGAGCCGCTCCGCGGTGCGCATGTCGTGGGCGAGCCGGGCCGACGCGATCAGGCTCTTCGAGGGCACGCAGCCCGTGAAGAGGCAGTCGCCGCCCGGTTGCTCGGCCTGCTCCACGAGCGCCACACGCGCGCCGATGCGCCCGGCGTACAGCGAGGCGATCAGCCCCGCCGTGCCTCCGCCCAGCACGACCAAGTCGTAGCGTCTATCCATTCGTGCTTGGACGCCCATCAGCGGCTCAACGATTCATGCCGGCGCTCGAACCGTCGGCTTTCGCCCGGGGTCGAACTGAGAGATGAAACGGCTATGGCCCATCTTCACGCTCGCGCTCGTAGTCGCCTTGGTCGTGGTCGCAGTCGCCAGCGACGACGAGCCGTCGCGCCAGAACGCTCCGGATCGCGGCGGCGCCGGCAGCGAGGCGCTGTACGTTGACACGAGCGGCTGGGAGACCGACTTCTCCAAGCACAGCGTGCCGCTGTCGGACTTCCAGTCGGGCGGGCCGCCGCGCGACGGCATCCCCCCGATCGACGAGCCCAAGCCCACCTCTCAGGCCGACGCCGAGGAATGGCTCTCGGAGCGGGAGCCCGTACTCGTCGTCGAGGTGGGCGACCAAGTGCGCGCCTATCCGGTGCAGATCCTGGTGTGGCACGAGATCGTCAACGACTCGCTCGGCGGCCGGCCGATCGCGGTCACCTACTGCCCGCTGTGCAACTCCTCGCTCGTGTTCGACCGCCGGGTCGGCGACCGTACGCTGACATTCGGCACGACCGGCAACCTGCGCCGGTCCGACCTCGTGATGTGGGACCGCCAGACCGAGTCCTGGTGGCAGCAGCTGTCCGCCGAGGCCGTGGTCGGCGAGCTGACCGGGACGCGGCTGAAGGTGCTGCCCTCGCAGACGCTGAGCTGGGCGGACTTCAAGCGCATCCACCCCGGCGGCGACGTCCTTTCACGCGACACCGGGGCGGAGCGCGACTACGGCAGCACGCCCTATGTCGGCTACGACCGGCCCGACACGGAGCCCTTCCTGTTCGACGGCGAGACCGACGACCGGCTGCCGCCCAAGGAGCGCGTCGTCGCCATCTTCACCGAGGACGAGACCGTTGTGGTGCCATTCAGCCGGCTCGCGCGCGAGCCCGTCGTGCAGACCGAAGCCGGCGGGCGTCCGGCCGTCGTTTTCTACAAGCGCGGCGTCGTGTCGCCCTTCGACGAGCCGACCATCACGGGGTCGCGCGACGTCGGCACGGCCGCCGCATTCGACCCGCGCCTGGACGGGCGGCGGCTCAGCTTCGAGCGGCGCGACGGCGGCTTCGTGGACCGCGACACGGGGTCGCGCTGGAACATCGCCGGCCGGGCCGTGGCGGGCGAGCTGGCCGGCGAGCGGCTCGAGCCGGTCCGCCACGACCAGCAGTTCTGGTTCGCTCTCGCGGCCTTTGTGCCCGACGCCCGGATCGAGGGATGAGCCCACCGCGGTCGCGAGCCGAGGCTGATTGTTCAGCTTCTCGCAAGAAACTCGAAACATCCGTCGCCTAGGGTCGGCCGAAGGTCTACCCGACGAGAGGGGACGGGATGAAGGGCACCAGGTGGCTTGCCGCCGCGGTGGCGGCGGCGACTGCGCTGGCCGCAGCGCCGGCCGCGGACGCCAAGCGGGCCGCGACCTTCGAGGTCACGTTCACGGATCTGACGAGCGGCCAGCCGCTGACGCCGGCCGTGGCCGCCACGCATCGCGGCAAGAACGAGCTCTTCCGGGTTGGGCGACCGGCCAGCTTCGGTCTCAAGGAGATCGCCGAGAACGGCAACAACGCGCCGATGCTGGCCCGGCTCGGCTCGGACGACGACGTCTCCGACGTGGTCGAGGCGCCCGGCGGACCGCTGGTGCCGGCCGGCAGCCCGGGCGACGCCATGTTCGGCCAGAGCACCACCTTCTCGATCGAGGCCGAGCGCGGAGCTCGGTTCCTGTCGCTGGCGGCGATGCTGATCTGCACAAACGACGGCTTCACCGGGGTCAACGCGCTGAAGTTGCCGTCGAAGCTGGGCGACAGCGTCACGGTGGAGACGGCCGGCTACGACGCCGGCACCGAGCTGAACACCGAGGACTTCGCCGACATCGTGCCGCCCTGCCAGGGCCTGATCGGCGTCTCGTCCGGCGAGCCCGGGACCGGCAGCTCCAACCCCGCGCTGGCCGAGGGCGGCGTGATCGCCCATCACGCCGGCATCCTCGGCGGCGCCGACCTGGTGTCGGCGATCCA
>JBKGUS010000473.1:0-2744 GCA_046462295.1 Thermoleophilaceae bacterium
GTCGCCGCGCACGAGCCACAGCCCGCCGCCGAGGTCGACGCGCTCGGCGGCCATCGCGGCGCCGCGCAGCGGTGCGACCACCCGCGCGTGTACGGCGTCGTGGTAGAGCGTGACCTCCACCTCCTGGTAGAGGCGCTCGAAGCGCTCCTCGGGGAAGCCGAAGCTCGTGGCGTCCTCGTAGAGCCGCTCGAGCATGGCGCGCAGTGCCGGCTCGGCCTGCTCGCCGCGGAGCCCGTTCACGCGGAGCCACATCGTGGCCCCGGCGCCCAGCTCGGCGGCCGCCACGGCACAGGCGGGCAAGTCGCGCAGGCGTCCCCAGCGCTCGCCGATGAAGGCCTCGATGCGGGGCTTGTAGCGGTAGAGGACGGGGCCGCCGCGGCCGGCTGCGGCGTCGTCGATCACGTCGAACTCGACCTCGGCCCCGTCGCGCAGATCGTCGGTCAGGAGCGACGCGGACTCGAGCGCGAAGTCCCGGAGCGCATCGTGGAGAACGCGGTTGCGCATGAAGCGCGGATTCGATCCGCGCGGCGGTGATCCTCCCGGGCTCTAGGCCGCGACCGGCTCGCGGTCGGCGGCGGGCCGCACCACGCAGTCGTCCACGCCGAGCCACTCGCGCCCGTAGCGGCGCATGTCCTCGATCAGCGGCACGAGCGCCTCGCCCTTCGGCGTGAGCGAGTACTCCACCCGCGGCGGCACCTCGGGGAACGTGTGGCGCTCCACGACGCCCTGCTCCTCGAGCGCGCGCAGGCGCAGGGACAGCGTGCGTGGACTGATCCCCGCGAGCGAGCGCTCCAGCTCGCAGAAGCGGCTTCGCCCCTCCGCGAGGTCACGGATCACGAGGATCGTCCACTTGCCGCAGATGATGTCCGCGGTCGCGCAGACGGGGCATGTGGGATCCGACATGCAGCCAGTCTAGCTCAGTACTTCAGGAAATGAAGTAAAGCGATCCGCGCGCACCCGGCCGAGCCGGGTGCTTGCGGCGACCCGCGATCAGCTCCCGAGATTCCCCAGCAATCCGCCCCCGCCGGAACTGCCGCTCGGGGGCGCGGAGATGCGGCCCTCGCTCGGCTGGACGAGCACCCAGCCCTGCCCGGCGAACGACATCTGCACGGACTCGCCCGAGCCGCGGCCGATGAAGTTCTTCAGCTTGATGTCCGTCTTGATGCCGGTCTGGACGCTCGAGGCCCAGGTGATCGCCGCCTGCGGGTCGGCGAACGTGGGCGCGTCGCCGGTGTTGAGCAGCACGGGCGGGCCGTCGGAGATGACCGACACCCAACCGGTGCCGGTGAGCGCCATGTTGAAGAGGCCGCCGCCCATCATCCCGCTGACGCCCTCCACGCGACGGATGTCCCAGTCGATCCCGGCGTCGAACGCGAGCAGGTTCGCTCCGTTCACGGTGATCGCGTCGTTCTCGAGGTAGAGCAGATGGATGTCCTGGGCCGTGTCGGCCAGGAACACCTCGCCGGTGCCCGAGATCTTCATGAGGGTCGTGCCCTCGCCGGAGACGGCCTTCTTGAGCATCCGGCTCATGCCGCCTGACCCGGCGTGCTCGAATGAGACGTCGCCCTGGTAAGCGACCATCGCGCCGGCCTTCGCCTGGATCGTGATCTGGTCGAGGCTCACCTTCAGCAGCTTCGAGTTCTGGAGCGCGAACGCCTGTTGTGACTGCGTCTCCGCGAACTCCCCAAGTGTGCTCTGCACCCGTGTTCCTCCCGTCGGTCGACTCGTCGGCGATCTGTATCGGCAGCACAGGCTACGCTCAGCAGCCCTTGCTCCGGCGCCTCCTGCTTCTGGCCATGTTCCTCTGCGTGCCGGCGCCGGCCGCCGCCCACGCCGCCGACCCGATCATGCCGCTCGGAGAGGTCCGGTCCGGGATGCGGTGCACCGGCCTGTCGGTCGTGAGGGGCACCGCGATCTCGAGTTTCGACGTCGACGTGATCGACGTGATCGCCGACGATCCGGCCACCGGCGGCCCGCGCATCCTGATCCGCGTGTCCGGTCCCGCGGTGGACGCCACGGGCATCGGTCCCGGCTTCTCCGGCTCCCCGATCCTCTGCGACGGCCGCAACGCGGGCGCGATCTCCGAGGGGGTTGGCGCCTATGGCAACCACGTCGTGCTGGCCACGCCGATCGAGGAGATCCTGACGGCGCGGCCGGCCCCGGTCCCCGCTTCGGCGCGGCGTGCGCCGCGGATCGCGCGGGCGGCCCGACCGCTTCTCGGACCGCTCACCGTGGGCGGGCTGTCGAGCCGGACGCGACAACTCGTCGCGCGGGCGGCGCGCCGCTCAGGCCGCGTCGTGCTCGCGGCGCCGCCGGGGCCGGTCGGCGGCTACGCGGCGGTGGCCCCGCGGCCCGGCTCGGCGGTGAGCGCGGCGCTCTCGACCGGGGACGTGTCGATCGCCGCGGTCGGGACCGTGGCCTACCGCGACGGCGACCAGGTCTACGCCTTCGCCCACGCCCTCGACGGGGTCGGCCGGCGCGCGCTGTTCCTGCAGGACTCCTACGTGTTCAGCGTGATCGGCAACCCGATCGGCATTCCCGAGCTGGGCGCGGTCACCTACAAGCTCACGTCGTCCGGCGGGCACGCGCTCGGCTCGTTCACCAACGACACGCTGTCCGGCTCCGGCGGCAGGCTCGGCATGGAGCCGCCGTCGCTTCCGCTGCGGGTGACCGCCCGGGAGCATGGGGGCGGCACGGTCAGGCTCGACTCCCGCCTTGCCGACGAGCGGCGCTTCGTGCTCGGC
>JBKGUS010000474.1:0-10146 GCA_046462295.1 Thermoleophilaceae bacterium
CACGAGGTCACCTACGACACCCCGTTCGGCGACGGCTACATGCTCGGCACGTTCGTGCAGCGCAGCGCCAAGCTCGGCGACGGGCTCGTCAACTTCCTCACCGACGTGACCGCGCAGCGCCGCATGGAGGCGGACCTGCGCGGCTACGCCGACGTGGTCGCCCACGACCTGAGCGAGCCAGTGGCCGGCATCGCGCTGCTCGTCGGGATGCTCGAGCGGCGCGCCGAGGAACCGCCCTCGGCGGACGTGCTGCGTCAGCTCCGCGACAGCACCCAGCGCGCCCGCGACCTGATCGACGGCGTGCTCGTCTACGCGCAGGCCGGCGAGCTGACCATCGAGCGGGTGGCGCTCGGCAAGCTGATGGCCGAGGTGAGGGAGGACCTGCGCCCGAGCCTGGAGGAGGCTGGGGCGACGCTCGAGGTCGGCGAGCTGCCGGAGGTGCACGGCGACCCGCGACAGCTCCGCCGCGTGCTCCAGAACCTGGTCCGGAACGCCGTCAAGTTCCGCTCGGACGCTCCGCTGCGGGTGGAGGTGTCGGCGCTGCGCGACAGCCAGGAGTGGGTGGTGACCGTGCGCGACAACGGGATGGGCGTCGACCCGGACCAGGCAACCCGCATCTTCGGCATGTTCTCCCGTGCGAGTTCCGCCACCGCGGGCGCGGGAATCGGCCTGGCGGTGTGCCGCCGGATCGTCGAGGCGCACGGCGGGCGCATCTGGGTCGAGCCCGCCACCGGCGGCGGAAGCGCCTTCCGCTTCACCATGCCCCTTTGAGCCGGTAGCTTGCGCCGCCGTGAGCGGCGTCGGCATCGACCTACTCGAGGTGGCCCGCCTGGAGCAGGCGCTCGAGCGGAGGCCGCGCCTGGCCGAGCGGCTCTTCACGGACGGAGAGCGCGAGTACGCGTCCACGCGCGCACGGCCCGTGATGCACCTGGCCGCCCGCTTCTGCGCCAAGGAGGCGGTCGCGAAGGCCCTGGGGCTCACCGCCTGGAGCTTCCGGGACGTGGAGGTGGTTGCCACCGGGGCCGCGCCGGAGATCCGGCTCAGCGGGAGCGCCGCGGAGCGGGCCGCAGAGCTCGGAGCGACCGTGAGCGTCTCGCTCACGCACACGGCGACGGTGGCGGCTGCGGTGGCCGCCGTGCGATGAGGGACTGGCTCGACCCGCTGTTCGAGGCGGCCGAGATGCGCGCCGCCGACGCCTGGGCGATCGAGGAGCAGGGCGTGCCCTCGCTCGATCTGATGGAGCGGGCCGGGATCGGCCTTGCCCGCGTGACCGCGGCCGCGGCGCGTCCCGGGCCGGTTCGCGTGGTCGTGGGCAAGGGGAACAACGGCGGCGACGGTCTCGTGGTGGCGCGGCTGCTGCGCCAGGACGGCCACGAGGTCGACGTGCTTGCGGCGGCGGACCTGGGCGACCTGCGCGGCGACGCCCGCGCGAACCTCGAGCGGCTCCCGGGCGCCCCGCCCGAGCCGTTCGCACCCGAGCGTCTCGAGCGGTCCGGCGCCGTGGTCGACGCCCTGCTCGGCACCGGCTTCGAGGGCTCCCCGCGCGAGCCGCTCGCCTCGGCGATCGCGGCCGTCAACGCGCACGACGCGCCGGTGGTGGCCTGCGACGTCCCCTCGGGCGTCAACGCCTCCACGGGCGAGGTCGAGGGGGAGGCCGTCCGCGCCGCCGCCACGGCCACGTTTCACGGACCCAAGATCGGTCTCTGTGTCGAGCCGGGGAAGACCCATGCCGGGCGCGTGGAGAGGGTCGAGATCGGCATCCCGCGCGGTTCTCCCGGCGCCGGTAGGGCGGGCCTGATCTCGGAGCGGGTGCTCGAGCTCTACCCCCGGCGCGCGCGCAGCGGGACGAAGTTCGCGTCCGGCGTCGTGGTGGTGGCCGGCGGTTCCATGGGCCTGACGGGCGCGCCCACCATGGCCGCGCGCTCGGCCCAGCGCGCCGGGGCCGGATACGTTCAGGTGGCCGTCCCGGGACCGGTGCAGCCGGCCGTCGACCTGCGCCTGCTGGAGCAGATGAGCCGCGGGCTTCCCGATGCGGACGGCTTCCATACGCCCGAGGGCGCGCACGTGGTGGAGGAGATGGCCGAGCGCGCCGGCGCCGTGGTGCTCGGGCCGGGCATCGGGCGCGACGACGGCGCGCTCGAGTTCGCCCGCGAAGTGGCGCGGCGGGTGGAGGCGCCCCTGCTCGTGGACGCCGACGGCCTGAACGCCCACGCCGGCCGGCTCGAGCTGTTCCGCGAGCGGGAGGCGCCGACCGTGCTCACCCCGCACGAGGGCGAACTGGGGCGGCTGCTCGAACGCGGATCGGAGGAGGTGGCACGCCACCGGCTCGCCTGCGCCCGCGAGGCGGCGGAGCGCAGCGCCGCGGTGGTGCTGCTGAAGGGCGACGACACGATCGTGGCGCTGCCCGGGGGCGAGGTGGCGGTGAACCCCGGCGGTACGCCGGCGCTCGCCACGGCCGGCACGGGCGACGTGCTCTCCGGACTCATCGGGGCGCTGCTCGCGAAGGGGCTCGAGGCGTTCGAGGCCGCCTGTCTCGGCGCGCTGGCACATGTGCTCGCGGCGCGGGCAGCGGCGGAGAGCTACGGCGCCGACCACGTGATGGCCGGCGACGTGATCGACGCGCTGCCCCGCGGCCTGACCCTTCGGTAGCCTCACGCCGGCAATGGCCGCAGTGGTGCGCGACATCATGGATCCGGATCCCATCACCGTACGGCCCGAGACACCGGTCGAGGAGGTCGTGGCCACGCTGCGCCGGCACGAGCTGCCCGGCCTGCCCGTGGTGGACGGCGAGCGCCGCGTCGTGGGGATCGTCACCGAGGCCGACCTCGTGCTCCCGGACGACGAAGGCGACCTCCACATCCCGCACTACATCAACCTGTTCGGGGGCACGATCTTCCTCGAGCCGCTGAGCCGCTTCGAGCAGCGACTGCGCAAGGCGTTCGCCTCCAACGCGGCGGACATGATGACCTCCGAGCCCGACACGGTCTCTCCCGACACGACCGTGCAGGAGGCCGCGCGCATCATTCACGAGTCGGGTCACAATCGCCTGCCCGTGGTCGAGGACGGGCGTCTCGTCGGGGTGGTCACCCGCCTCGACGTGCTCGGCGCGCTCGCCGCGTGAGCGGGGTCTCTCGCGCCCTCGCCCAGGTCGACCTCGGCGCGATCGAGCGCAATTGCGCCCGGCTGCCAAAGCCCCTCTGCGCGGTCGTGAAGGGGAACGCCTACGGGCACGGGCCGATCGCCGGCGCGGCGCTAGCGGGCGGCGCCACATGGCTGGGCGTGGCCACCGCGGGCGAGGCGCGGGACCTGCGCGAGCAGGGCGTGGAGGCACCCGTGCTGGTGATGGGCGCAGTCACCCGTGACGAGCTGCGGGTCGCGGTCGAGG
Source organism: Thermoleophilaceae bacterium (assembly GCA_046462295.1). Lineage (GTDB taxonomy): Bacteria > Actinomycetota > Thermoleophilia > Solirubrobacterales > Thermoleophilaceae > JACVRW01. The sequence goes on from JBKGUS010000474.1 coordinate 3,386, forward strand.
AAGACGCCGACGTCGTCGCCTGGACCGACGAGGTCGCGGACGCCGCCCCCCGGGTCCATGTCAAGCTCGACACCGGCATGGGGCGGCTCGGCACCAAGGACCGCGAGTACGCGCTGCGGCTCGCGGCCCGGCCGAACGTGACCGGCCTCATGACCCACTTCGCGACCGCGGACGAACGCGGTGACGACCTGTTTCCGGCGCAGCTCGAGGCGTTTCGCGACTTCGTCGAGGCGGTGGGACGCGACGACCTCGTCGCGCACGCCGCCAACAGCGCCGCCGCCTTGCGTGACCCGGCGTCGCACTTCGACCTGGTCCGCTGCGGCATCGCCGTCTACGGCATGGACCCCTTCCATGAGGACCCGGCCGCCCACGGCCTCGAGCCCGCCCTCTCGCTCCACTCCTGGGTGGCCGCCGTGCGCCGCTTCGAGCCGGGCGACTCGGCGGGATACGGGCGTCGCTGGACGGCCGAGGAGCCGTGCTGGGTGGCCACGATCCCCGTCGGCTACGGCGACGGCTGGCGGCGCGGGCTGACGAACGACTGCGACGTGCTGATCCGCGGCCGGCGCCGTCCGCTGGTGGGCACCGTCAGCATGGACAACGTGACCGTGGCGCTCGGGGCCGACACCGACGTGGAGGTGGGGGACCCGGTCGTGCTGATCGGGAGCCAGGGCGGGGAGCGGATCCTGGCCGAGGAGGTGGCGCGGCGGCTCGGGACGATCAACTACGAGGTCACCACCGGCCTCCTGCCGCGGGTGCGCCGCGAGCACGTGCGGTGAGCGACACCTGGATCGTCGGCGGCGCGCTGCGCGACGAGCTGCTGGGGCGGCCGGTGCGCGACGTCGACGTCGCCGTGGCGGGCGATCCGGCCCCCGTGGCCCGGGCGGTGGCCGACAACGTGCGCGGGCGGGCGTTCCGCCTGTCGGAGGCGTTCGGGGCCTGGCGGGTGATAGACCGGCGCGGAGGGCGGGTCTTCGACGTGTCGCCGCTTCAGGGGGACACCATCGAGGACGACCTCGGAGCGAGGGACTTCACGGTGAACGCGATGGCGCGAGCGGTGGGCGCGCCCGAAGCGGAGGCGGGCGCCGGGGAGGCGTCCGCTGCAATCGTGCAGGCGCTGGCGGGCGACCGGCTGCCGGGCGGCCCCCTCATCGACCCGCTCGGCGGCCGCGCCGACCTCGACGCCCGTGTCCTCCGCGTGCTCGGCCCCTCGGCCTACGAGCGCGATCCGCTCCGGCCGCTGCGGCTCGCCCGCTTCGCCGCCGAGCTCGGCTTCGCACCGGACCCGGAGACCGAGCGGATCACCGCCGGGGCGGCGCCGAACGTGGCGAGCGCCGCAGGCGAGCGCGTCTTCGCCGAGCTGCGGCGGCTCGTGATCGCGGCGGGCGCCCTGGCCGGCCTCGCTCTGGCCGACCGGCTCGGCCTGCTCCAGGCGGTCCTGCCGGAGCTGACCGACCTGCACGACGTGGAGCAGTCGCACTACCACCACCTCGATGTCTACGACCACACGCTCGAGGTGCTCGCCATGCAGATCCAGCTCGAGGGCCGCCTGCACACGCTGTTCGACGAGCCCGCCGCCGTGCGGCTCGAGCGAATCCTCGCCGAGCCGCTCGCCGACGAGCTCACCCGGGGGCAGGCGCTCCGGCTCGGCGCCCTCCTGCACGACATCGGCAAGCCCGCCACCCGCGACACGAGGCCCGACGGCCGCGTGACCTTCCTGGGCCACGACCGGCTCGGTGAGCAGATGGTGCGCTCGGTCTGCCGCCGCCTGCGCACGAGCGATCGCCTCGCCCGCTTCGTCGAGGGGCTCACGCGCCATCATCTGGTGCTCGGCTTCCTCGTCCACGAACGCCCGCTCGATCGCCGTCAGGTCTACCGCTACCTGGCCCGCACCACGCCCGTGGAGGTCGAGGTGACGCTGCTGTCCTGCGCCGACCGGCTCGCCACCCGCGGCCGCCGCGCCGAGGAGGCGACCGAGGCCCACCTCGACCTAGCCCGCGAGCTGATGCGCGCCGCGCTCGACTGGCGCGAGCACGGCCCGCCGGGCGTGCCGATCCGCGGCGACGAGCTGGCCCGCGAGCTCGGTATCGAGCCCGGCCCGGAGCTGGGCCGGCTGCTCGCCGAGCTGACCGAAGCCGCCTACGCCGGCGAGGTCGCGACGCGCGACGACGCCGTGGCGGTGGCGCGTAGGCTGCTCTCATGATCGTCGACTGCGCCGTGTACGAGGAGGGGCGCCGTCGCGACGGCGCCGTGCCGGTGCACGAGGCGATGGAGGCCTGCCGCGAGCCGGGCGCCTTCACCTGGATCGGCCTGTACGAGCCGAGCGAGGAGGAGTTCGACTCGATCCGGCGCGAGTTCGACCTGCACGAGCTGGCCGTGGAGGACGCGATCCACGCGCATCAGCGCCCCAAGCTCGAGGTCTACGGCGACATGGTCTTCATCGTGCTGAAGACCGCGCGCTATATCGACCCCGAGGAGGTCGTCCGGCTCGGCGAGATCCTGATCTTCCTCGGCCACGACTTCGTCATCACGGTGAGGCACGGCGAGGCGAGCGAGCTGAAGGACGTGCGCCAGCGCCTCGAGGCGGAGCCGGAGCTGCTCGCGCACGGGCCGGGCGCCGTGTTGCACGCGATCGTCGACAAGGTGGTCGACGACTACAGCCCGGCTCTCATCGGGCTCGGCGAGGACATCGACGAGATCGAGAACCAGGTGTTCTCGGGCGAGCGCGGCAACCCGGCGGAGCGCATCTACAAGCTCAAGCGCGAAGTGCTCGAGTTCAGCCACGCCGTCGGGCCGCTCGTGGACCCCGTCGACCGCCTCTCCAAGGGGCGGTACGAGGTGATCCACCCCGAGGTGCGCACCTACTTCCGGGACGTGAACGATCACCTGCTGCGTGCGCACGAGCAGCTCGAGGGCTACAGGGACCTGCTCACCAGCGTCCTGTCGGCCAACCTGGCCCAGGTCACGGTGCGCCAGAACGAAGACGTGCGCCGGATCTCGGCGATCGTGGCGATCCTCGCAGTGCCGACGATGATCGCCGGCATCTACGGGATGAACTTCGAGCACATGCCCGAGCTCGAGTGGACCTTCGGGTACCCGCTGGTACTCGTCGCGATGGTCGTGATCTGCTTCTCGCTGTTCCGCTTCTTCAGGCGCATCGGCTGGCTGTAGGCTCCGCCGGCATGCCCGATGACTGCATCTTCTGCAAGATCGTGGCGGGCGAGCTGCCCGCGGAGGTCGTCCAGGAGGACGAGCACACGATCGCCTTCATGGACCTGAACCCGTGGACCCGGGGGCACGCCCTGGTGGTGCCGCGCAATCACTCGAAGAACCTCTACGAGGCGCCGGAGGCCGACCTCCGCGAAGCCGTCGAGGCGTCCAAGCGGCTAGCGCTGACCATGCGCGAGCGGCTCGGCTGCGACGGGGTGAACCTCCTCAACTGCTGCGAGCCCGCCGCCTGGCAGACGGTCTTCCACCTCCACGTACACGTGATCCCGCGCTACGACGACGATCCGCTCCAGCTGACCGTCCGTCCGCGCGAGGCCGAGCGCGACACCCTGGCCGAGGTGGCGGCGGAGCTGCGGGGTGGCTAGGGCTCGCCTCGAGAAGGACGGCGACCTCGGCGTCCTCGTCCTGGACGACCCGCCGCTCAACCTGTTCGGCCGCGAGATGGTGGGCGACATCCTCGCCGCCCTCGACGAGAGCGAGGGAATCCGCGCTCTGCTCGTGCGGGCCGAGGGGGACTACTTCACGGGCGGCGCCGACGTGAACGTCTTCGACGGCCTGTCGGAGCCGGATGCCGAGAGCTTCGTCTCAGACCTCATGGCAATCACCCACCGGATCGAGGACCTGCCGGTCCCGACGCTGGCCTCGGTGCACGGCTTGTGCCTGACGGCCGGTCTCGAGCTCTCGCTCGCCTGCGACATGATCTGGGCGGCCGAGTCGGCCCAGTTCGGCCTGGTGGAGGCGGTGGTGGGCCTGACCCCGCTGATGGGCGGCACCCAGCGCATGGCCGAGCGGGCCGGGCCCGCGCGGGCGCGTCAGTTCGTGATGAGCGGCGGCCTGTACGACGCCTTCACGCTCGATCGCTGGAACGTGCTGAACCGGGTGCTGCCGGATAGGGACCTGGCCGCCAAGTCGCTCCGGTTCGCGAAGCGGCTGGCGGCGGGCCCGACCAAGGCCCACGTGGCAACCAAGCGGATCGTGCGCGCCTACCTCGAGCACGGCGTGCGTGGCGCCGACGAGCGGACCGCCGCGATCGGCGCGCCGCTGTTCGAGACCGAGGACCTGCAGGGCGCGGTGCGCTCGTTCCTGACCGAGGGACCGGGCAAGGCGAAGTTCACCGGTCGCTGACCGCTTCTGTTGCCGGGTGTTGGTAGGTTCTCGCCTGTTGGGCCGGCGCAGGCCGGCGTCAGTCAGCATATGCAGGTGCATCGGGACTCGCAGGACCGGGCACACGCAGGAAGGGGCAGTTCACGTGCCTACCGGAACCGTCAAGTGGTTCAACGACGAGAAGGGCTACGGATTCATCACTCCAGATGATGGTGACCGGGACCTGTTCGTCCACTACAGCGGCATCGACGGACAGGGCTTCAAGTCCCTGGCGGAGAACTCGAAGGTGGAGTACGAGGAGGAGTCGGGCGACAAGGGACCGAAGGCGGTGAACGTACGCCTTATCTGAGGCGTCGCCGCTCGTGCCCAAGGAAGAGAAGATCGAGATGGAGGGCGAGATCGTCGAGGCCCTCCCGAACACCATGTTCAAGGTTCAGCTCGACAACGGGCACGAGGTCCTCGGGCACATCTCCGGCAAGATGCGGCGCCACTACATCCGCATCTTGCCGGGGGACCGGGTGAAGATCGAGCTGTCGCCGTACGACCTCGACCGGGGCCGCATCACGTACCGCTACAAGTGAGAGGGATCCGCAACTCGCGCGCCCACCGAGTGTTGGAACTCCGGTCATGAAGCGCTTCCTCGTTTCGATCGCGGCTGTCGCTGCCTTGCTCGCTCTACCGGGCCCCGCGTCGGCCCGCATCATCGAGCTCGGCTCGGTGGCCGACGCCGCCAACCCGAGCTGTCCTGGGGACCCGTGCGAGGCCGCCGTGCGCGTGACCGCGCTGCAGGGACGCGCCGCGGGCGGGCCCAAGCACCCGTACTACATCCGCCGCGACGGCTACATCGTGGCCTTCACGCTGAAGCTCGCGGAGCCGACCGCGGAGCAGGTCGACTTCTTCAACGACAACTTTGGCTCGCCCGCGCAGGTCCGGCTGTCGGTGCTGCGCCGCGGCGACACGCGCAGGACGCGGCTCAACTACCGCCTCGTGAACCAGACGGACCTGTTCGAGGTAGGCGACTACTTCGGCTCGAGCCCGACCTTCGTGCTACCGGAGCCGCTTCGCGTGCAGAAGACGAACTGGATCGCGATCACGGTGCCGACCTGGGCGCCGATCTTCGCCAACAACCTCGGTCGCGGGGACTGGTGGCGCTCGTCGCGGGCGAAGAACAGCTGCGATCCGCCCCGCAGCCTGCGGCAGTTCGCCCTCGGGGAGCTGCGCTCGGTCAATGTGTTCGGCTGCACGTACAGCGGCGCGCGGCTGCTCTACACCGCCACCTACGTGCCCGACCCGAAGGTCACCAGCGAGACCCCGGCCCGGTAGGCGCGATAGCTCTTCCCGGGGCCTGCCGACCGCGCTAGCATCGAGGTCGTGACCACCGAGGGGTGGATCTTCATGGTCGGCTTTCGGGTCTTCGACGTCGGCTTGCTGATCGTCTGGCTCATCTGGTTCTTCCGGCTGCGCGACGACGACGACGACTCCAAGGGAGACGACGGCGGCGGGGGCGAGGGCCCGGATCCGCGTCCTGGCAAGGACGGGCCAGGCGGAGACGGCATCCGGCTGCCGCTGGGCCGCTGGGGCGTGGGCCGGGGCCGCGACCGCTCCCACGACGGCCCCTCCCACCCGTCCCGAAGGCGCGGCGCGGAGCCCCCGATCAGATCGCCGCTGCCGTCACGGGTGAGGCGACCGCGGTCGCCGGTCCCCACGCACCACCATTAGCCGCAGGCGCCCGGGTTCTCGTTGCAGAAGTCCTCGAAGCGCTCCGCAGGGCTGTCCGCGGGCGGCGGGGTGTCGTTCTCGGGGGTGTCCGCGGGCGGCTCGGGCGCCGGGGCGGGCGTTCCGCCGTCCGTGCTCGGCGGCACGGGCTCCGGGGCGGGCTCGGGCGCCGGGGGTGTCGGAGCGGTCGTCTCGGTTTCCGGCTCGGGCGCCGGCGCCTCGTCCGTCTGCGGGACCGTCAGGTTCGGCAGCGTGACCGGGGGCTGAGCCGCGGGTTCCTCGTCTCCGCCGCAGCCGGCCGCCGTCACCGCAGCAAGCAGCGCGAGCAGGAGCGCGGCGAGCCGCGCGGTCAGCGCTCGACGGCCGGGAGCCGCCGGCCGCAGTGGGGGCAGTCGTTCAGGTCCTTCTGGACGAGCTGCTCGAGGGAACACCCGCACAGCCTCAGGTTCTCGACGGAGTAGGGGAGGTCGCTCGGCGACGGCGCCAGCGGCAGCACCGCCCCGACCACGCGCAGCTCCTCGCCCGACTCCCTGTCGACGTAGCGCTTGCCCGGCTCGGCCTCGCGGATGATCTCCCGGTCCGAGCGGGCGCGCAGGCGATACTTCTGGCGCTGGCCCATAGGGCGGGGAAGAATAGATGAACGTCCTGATAGCTCACGGATACCTGCTGCGAGGCACCGGCAGCAACATCTACAACGCGAGCCTGGCGCGCGCGCT
>JBKGUS010000475.1:0-2560 GCA_046462295.1 Thermoleophilaceae bacterium
GAACAGCAACCGGCTGCCGTATATCAGCGAGGTCCGCGGCCCGGGCGCCATGGTCTCGTTCGAGCTGGTGAAGGACCCGCACGAGCCGCGAGCCCAACCCCGAGCTCACGGGGGCGCTCACCCGAAAGGCGGCAGACAACGGCCTGATTCTTCTGTCCTGCGGCCTCTACGGCAATGTGGTCCGGATCATGGTGCCGCTCACCGCATCGGACGCGATCGTGGACGAAGGCCTGGATCTCGTCGAGCGCTCGCTGCGGGAGGTGGTCGACGGCGCGTAGCCCTGTCGTTTATTCTCTCCCTGCGTGAATGAGCGCAACCGGGGCTGTATTCCACAGCCCCGGCGCTGCTAAGATCGGGGCCGCCGCCGGCGGAGGCGGGCAACCAAGGTAGGACTGCGCATGGTTCCGTTCGCGATCGCCGGGATCCAGATGAAGGTCTCGGCCACGGCCAGCAATCTTGCCGGCATGACCCAGCGCCTCGACATGCTCATGCACCGCTATCCCTGGGTCCAGATGGTGGTGTTCAGTGAGCTGTGCGTGCTCGGGCCGTTGCGCGACAACGCGGAGCCACTGCCGGGGCCTGCCGAGCGGGCGTTCTGCGAGATGGCGGCGCGGCACGGCATCTGGCTGGTCCCCGGGTCCATGTTCGAGCTCGCGGGCGATCGCGTTTACAACACCGCGCCGGTGATCGATCCCGCCGGGCAGGTGGTCGGCCGCTATCGCAAGATGTTCCCTTTCCAACCCTATGAGCAGGCGATCGAGCCCGGCCACGAGTTCCTGGTCTTCGACGTGCCGCACGTCGGCCGGTTCGGGGTCTCGATCTGCTACGACATGTGGTTCCCCGAGACTTCGCGCACGCTCGCCGCGATGGGAGCGGAGGTGATCCTCCATCCGACGCTCACCGACACCATCGATCGCGACGTCGAGCTGTCGATCGTGCGCGCCACGGCCGCGATGAACCAGTGCTACGTGTTCGACATCAACGGTCTCGACGACGGCGGTTACGGCCGGTCCAGCATCGTCGATCCCTCGGGCCACGTGCTCTATTCGGCCAGCGCCGGCGAGGAGATGATCCCGGTCGAGATCGATTTCGAGCGGGTCCGGCGCGAGCGCGCCGTCGGTATCCGGGGCCTCGGCCAGCCGCTCAAGAGCTTCCGCGACCGCCGGGTCGAGTTCGACGTGTACCGCCCCGAGGCCTTCGACAACGGCTACCTCGAGTCACTGGGCCGGCTCGAGCGGCCGCGCCGCGGCTCGCGCGCCGGGCTGGCACCGCTACAAGCCGAGTCCGCCGAGGAGGCGACGGCCGTCTATCCGGCGCCAGCGGAGTTCAAATCGGCCGGCTGATCGGGCGGGCCCGGGGCATGCAGCAGCGGAGCGAGCGGGGAACGACATAGCGAGCTGGCAAACGGCGCCGAGTGGCAGAGGGGGCGAGAGCATGACGGAGAGCAGCGCGACCATGGCGGCCGCCAAAGCCGGGGTATCGCTCAGCCACTACTACAACGCGTCACAGCTCCGGGCCGACACCTGGCACCGCCTCAAGTACCTGACCAGCCAGCTCGACGAGAAGCACGCCCGCAAGGGCGACATCGCCCGCCTGCGATCGGCCATCGGCGACGCGCTCGACATCCTCGAGCCGGTCGAGATGTACTGGGCGTTTCCCGGCAAGGAAGCCTTCCAGCAGCTGCGCCGGCTGTTCGAGCTCGAGGAGCACCATGCGGTCGCGCAGCTGGTCGCGCGCATCGTGCGCTGCCTGGTGAGCGATTCCTACCGCAGGCGCCAGGTTTCGCTCCACCACGCCCATGAGATCGGCGAGGGCGAAGAGAACGTGGACATCGCGGAGCTGGCCGAAGAGAACGCCTACGCGCGGCCCTACTTCGAGGTGCTCGTGGTCGACAACATCGCGCCCGGGCAGGAGCAGACGCTGCGGGCGGGCCTGCGGGAGATGCGCCGGCCCGAGGACCGCTTCGTCTACGAGACGCTGGTGGTGACGAGCCTCGAGGACGCCCTGATCGCGGTTCTGTTCAACTACAACATCCAGACCGTCATCATTCGGTACAGCTTCCCGTTCCGGTCGCGCCACAAGTTCGAGCTGCTCCATCGGGAGCTCGCGCGCCTGGAGGAGAACGAGCTCGAGGATGCTCCCGCGACGGAGCGCGGGACCCTGCTGGCAAACCTGATCGGCAAGCTGCGCCCGGAGCTCTGCGTCTACCTGGTCACCGACATGTCGGTCGAGGAGGTCGCGGGCAAGGTGCCGGCGAACTGCCTGCGCGTGTTCTACCAGCAGGAGGACCTGCTCGAGCTCCACCTGAATATCCTGCGCGGCGTCAACCAGCGCTACGAGACGCCCTTCTTCACGGCGCTCAAGGAGTACAGCCAGCAGCCCACCGGCGTGTTTCACGCCCTGCCGATCAGCCGCGGCAAGTCGATCACCAAGTCCCACTGGATCCGGGACATGGGCCAGTTCTACGGCATGAACATCTTTCTGGCCGAGACCTCGGCGACCTCGGGCGGCCTGGATTCACTGCTCGACCCGCACGGGCAGATCAAGAAGGCGCAGCAGC
>JBKGUS010000476.1:0-4941 GCA_046462295.1 Thermoleophilaceae bacterium
CTGGCGGGGACCGAGTCGACCGGCCACGCCATCGCCCCCGGCGGCCACCCGCAGGGCCCGCGGCCCGTGAACCTGGTGCTCGCCGGCGGCGGCGCGAGCGGACTCGACGAGCTGTGCGCCCCGATCGAGCGCGGCATCTACGTGACGCGGCTCTGGTACGCCAACGTGGTGCGCCCGAAGGAGACCCTGATCACCGCGGTCACCCGCGACGGCACCTTCCTGATCGAGGACGGCCGCGTGACGCGTCCGCTGCGCGACCTCCGGCTGACCGACTCCGTGCTGCGCATCCTGTCGAGGGCCTCCGACCTGACCGCCGGGCAGGAGCTCACCAGCGACGGCGAGTTCTACGGTCGCCGTTTCGCCTACGGGGTGGTCTGCCCAGGGATGAGGGCGAGCGGCGTACGCTTCACCGGCGCGGCGGGTTAGCCCGCAAGATCAAATCTTCAGTAGGACGATGATGTTCGCGACGAAAACCAGGGCGAACACAATGGTCCAGCGGTTCAGGTTGCGCTCGACCAGCGAGCCGCCCCCGAAGGGACCCGCGCCCGTGCCCACGCCGAAGGCGCCGGACAGGCCGGAGTCCTTCCCCGAGTGCATCAGCACCAGGGCGATGACCACCACGCACAGGATGACCTGGAGCCCGCTGAGGATCGCTTCCATCGGGCAGGAAGCTTAGCTGGGCGACCGTCCCTCGAGCCGGTCCAGCTCGCGGAGGATCTCGATCGCCTCGCCGCGCAGGTCGCGGTCCACCGCCCGCCAGTCCTCGCGCGACACCTTGCCCATGCGGTGGTCGAGCTCGGCGTCGCGGATCTCGCGGTATTTCGCCTCCTTGGCGGCACGGAGCTCCTCTATGCGCGTCTCGTCGTGGCGCTCGGGCTGGCCGCCGCGCAGCAGCGGGCGCACCACGAGGACTGCCACCAGGGCGGCGAGAGCGATGACGGCGAGCCCATACTCCACGGGCTACGCGCGCGTGAGCTCGCGGCCCACGCGGGCCGCGTACAGGGAGCGCACGCGCCGCAGCCGCGCCTCCGGCGACGGCCAGGCGGCCACGAGGGCGCCAAGCACCGCGATCGCGCCGCCGATCCAGATCCACGCCACCAGCGGCGACACGATCGCCCGGAAGGCGGCGGGCGGCGGGTCGTCGCGATAGAGCTCGGCCAGCGTCCGGATCACGAACGCCTGTACCTGGCCGGGCGAGTCCGCGAACTGCCGGTCGGCCCGGGCGATGGGCTCCTCGAGCGAGATCAGGTCCGGCCGCACCGCCAGCCAGAAGTCGCGCCGCAGGCCCCAGCGCACGTCGACCTCGCTCGTCGCCTCCCCCTCGAAGAAGCGCGAGATCGCTCCCTTGGACGGGTCACCGGTCGAGTAGTAGTTCCGCGACGGGTGCAGCGTGAACGACTGGTCGCCGCGGCGCACGTCCATCACGGCCCCGAACGAGATCGGCGCGCCGGTGCCGCCGCCGTCGCCGCCCAAGCGGGCGGTCGGCTCGCGGTAGGTCACCTCGTAGTCCCCCACCCGCATGGTCTCTCCCGGCGACAGGCGCACGTCGCGCTGCTCGATGAAGGCCGAGGATGCGGCAACGCCCAGGAACAGCACTGCGATCCCGGCGTGGACCAGGTAGCCACCGTAGCGGCGCCGGTTGCGGCCGAGGAGACGGAGCAGCGCCTGAGGCCACGACTCCCTGGTCATGACCCGCCGTGCCGAAGCGCCTCGCACGAACTCCTGCCCGACGACGCCGAGTACAAAGGCAACGAAGGAGAACATGACCAGTGACGTCGCGCTCTTGGTTGCGTCCGTAAGCGCGAGCAGTACGACGAGGGTGAGAAGGGTCAGGGCAGCGGGCACCGCCAGGACCCGCACCAGCCGCCGGGGCGTCACCCGCCGCCACGCGAGCACCGGCCCGATCCCCGAAAGCAGCACGAGCACGAGCGCCAGCGGCGTCACGATCCGGTTGAACCACGGCGGACCGACCGTCTCCTCGGTCCCAGTCAGGGCCTCCGAGATCAGCGGGAAGAACGTCCCCCACAGCACCACCAGGCAGAGCCCGACCAGCACCAGATTGTTCAGCAGGAAGAACGCCTCGCGGGACAGCAGCGAGTCGAGCCGCGCCTCCGAGCGCAGATCCGGCAGCCGGGCCACGATCAGGCCGGCCGACAGGGCCACCACGCAGGCGATGAACACCAGCATCTGAACGCCGATGGTCGAGGCGCCGAAGGCGTGGATCGACTCGAGGATGCCGCTGCGCACGAGGAACGTGCCGAGCAGCGCCAGCGCGAAGGTCGCACAGATCAGCGAGACGTTCCACACCTTCAGCATCCCGCGCTTCTCCTGCACGATGATCGAGTGCAGGAACGCCGTGCCGACGAGCCAAGGCATCAGCGACGCGTTCTCCACGGGGTCCCACGCCCAGTAGCCGCCCCAGCCGAGCTCGGAGTACGACCAGAGCGCTCCGAGCAGGATCCCCGTGCCGAGGAAGGTCCAGGCGATCAGCGCGAAGCGGCGCGTGGCGCGGATCCAGTCGGCGCCGGGGCGGCGCGCGATCAGCGCCCCGATCGCGAACGCGAACGGGATCGAGAAGCCGACGTAGCCCGTGTAGAGCATCGGCGGGTGGATCATCATCGCCGGATGCCGCAGCAGCGGGTTCAGCCCGGCGCCCTCCTGCGGCACCATCGCCAGCGTGTCGAACGGGTTCTCCCAGCCCACCATCAGGAACAGGAAGAAACCGGCCACGCAGGCCAGGACGGCGGTCGCCCAGGGCGCGATGTCGCGCAGCGAGCGGCGGGTCAGGAACAGAACCGCGCTCGCGAACAGCGACAGCAGCGTGGCCCACAGGAGCAGCGACCCGTCCTGGGTCGCCCACACGGCCGTGACCTTGTAGAAGGTCGGCGTGTCCGTGGACGAGCCCTCGGCGACCAGCTTGTACGAGAAGTCCGAGCGCAGGAACGCCGACTCGAGGATCGCGAAGGCGCTCACGCACAGCGCTGCGACGCAGTAGATCGCCCGGCGGCCCGAGGTCACCCACTGCCGCCGTCCCGACACCGCGCCGTACACCGACGCGCCGACGGCGTACAGGGCGGTCAGCAGCGCGACCGTCAGGCAGGCGGAGCCGACCCCGGCCACGCTAGGAGCTCTGCTTGTCCTCGGTGAACTTCGAGGGGCACTTGGTGACGAGCGAGTCGCGCTCCGCGACGAACCTGCCCCTGGTCAGCTCTCCCGAGACGATCACCTCGCGGCCCTCGCGGAACGGATCCGGTACGACGCCCGTGTAGACGACCGGTACCGAGGCCGTCCCGTCGCGGTCGCGGATCTCGAAGCGGAGCTCGTCGCCGCTGCGCTCGATCGAGCCGTTCACGACCTTCCCGGTCAGGTCGTACGACTGGCCCTCCTGCAGCTCGGAGGGCTGGGCCGCCTCGGACGACGCGCTGAAGCTCGTGTACACGAGCAGCCCGGCGAGGCAGAGGGCGGCGCCGAGCGCCCCCACGAGCCGGATCTTCCGCTTGCGGGCCGGATTCATTCGCCTCGGATTCTGGCAGGCGTCAATCGCGACGACTCGGATGCCCGTCACCGGGCCACGGCGAGAGCAGCAGGATCAAGCGGGCGTCGCTGGTGGCCCGCACCTCGTGGCGCTCTGCCGGCTCGAAGTGGGCGAGGAAGCCGGGCCCGCCCTTAACCGTCCGCCCACCCTGCTCCACCTCGATCTCGCCGGACGCCACGACGAGCCACGCCCGTTCGTGCACCTGATGCTCCTGAAGCCTCTCTCCGCCTGGCAGGTTGATCGCGATCACGCGTGTCTCGTCGTCCGAGCGAAGCACCTCCGGCTGGCGCGGCTCTACTGGAAGTGAGGCGACGTCCCAGGTGTCCATGACCCGGGATCTTATGCCGCCTGCGGCACTCGCTCCGCTCGCCGCGCCATCCACTCCGAGCCCGGGCGGTCGGTGAGCCCGTGGGCGATGATCGAGATGAACACCGCCAGCGCGGCGATGCCCGTTATGCGCTCGGCGTCCGGCACGGCCGACCCGAGCACGAACAGCGCGAACGTCATCGTGGCCACACCCTTCGGGCCGAACCACGCGATGAACGCCTTCGCGGGGGCGTCCACCTGCCTGCTGCCGGTGAGCGCCGCGAAGATGGCGATCGGCCGGGCCGCGAGCAGCGTGAAGGCCGCTATCGCCACCGCCGCCCAGCCATCCTCGAACAGGACGTCGAAGGTCAGGATCGCCCCGAACACGAGGAACACGCCGAGCTTGACGACCTCGAGGATGTCCTCGGCGCGGATCTCGAAGGACTCGCGGATGTCGGGCCGCCAGATCCCGAACGCGATGGCGCAAACGAACACCGCGATGAAGCCGTTGCCCTCCGGCAGCACGGCCGTCCCGTAGGCGGCGAACGCCACGCCCAGCGCGTACATCGACTTCTGGTGCGCGCTCGGCCCGCCCGCCAGGCCCCGGTCGCGCGGCATGACGCGCGCCGCGACGAACGCGACCGCCAGGCCGGTGGCCAGACCGAAGCCCACGTCCTGGAGCACGAACTCCCACCACACGAAGTCGTCGCGCGCCTCCGCCGCCGCTGTCAGCGCCAGCACGGCCGGCAGGGCGAGCCCGTCGTTGAGTCCCGACTCCAGGTTGAGCGAGTGCCGGATCAGCCGAGGCACGCGGGGGTTCATGACCACGCTCGAGGAGAGCACCGGGTCCGTCGGCGAGAGCAGCGCCCCGACCAGGAACGACTCGGTCCAGCCCAGGTCGGTGAGCGCGTATGTGACGACGGCGATCAGGCCGGCGGTGATGGGCATCGCCAGGACGAGGCTCCGGAACGGCAGGTGCCAGGCCGTCTGGAGCATCTCCTCCTCGACCTCGAGCCCGTCGCGGAAGAGGATCAGGACCAGGGCGATCACCGCCAGCCCCTGTGCGAAGTCCGAGGTGGGATCGATGTCCACCACCTCGA
>JBKGUS010000477.1:0-6013 GCA_046462295.1 Thermoleophilaceae bacterium
ACCGGGATGTCCAGGCCGGCCTTGATCAGCAGCGCCAGGCCGGCGCCGATCAGCACCACCGCGAGCGTCGTGCGCAGCACCGCGGGCTCCACCCGCACCGACCAGTGGCTCCCGAGCCACACGCCCGGGACCGAGCCGAGCAGGATCGTGCCGGCCAGGGCGAAGTCGACGTTGCCGGCCGTCACGTGGGCGAGCCCCGCCGCCCAGAGCAGGATCGCGGCGTGGAAGACGTCGGTGCCCACCACCCGCGTTGGCGAGAGGCGGAACAGCAGGATCAGGCCGACGGCGATCAGCGCGCCGCTCCCGGCCGAGGTGACGCCGAGCACGAAGCCGACGCACAGGCCGAGCACCACCGCGGCGACCTTGTGCCGGCGCTCGAGGGCGATCGTGTCCCGCTCGCGTTCGTGCATCCGCTTCAGGAAGGCCCGCACCAGCGTGGCGGCACCGGTCAGGAGCAGCGCGCCGGCCAGGATGGCGATCACGAGGTCGTCGAAGTCCCGCCCCGCCGCGTCCTCCAGCAGCCCCAGCACCCACACTCCGCCTACCGCGGCCGGCACCGAGCCGGTGGCCATCCAGCTCGACAGCCTGATGTCGACCGTCTTCTGACGCAGGTGCTTCCAGCCGCCCACCGTCTTGGTGACGGCGGCGTACGCGAGGTCGGTGCCGATCGCCGTGACCGGCGTGACGCCGAACACCAGGATCAACATCGGCGTCATCAGGGACCCGCCGCCGATCCCGGTCATGCCGACCAGGACCCCGACGCCGAGGCCGAAGGCGATCAGGGCAAAGTCCACAAGAACGAGAGGGTAGCTGGAGAAGGCCTACAGCACCATCCCTGCACCGACGGTGTCGTTCGTCGACTCGTCGATGAGGATGAAGCTGCCGGTGGCGCGGTTGCGCCGGTACTCGTCCACGAACAGCGGCGCGGACAGGCGCAGCCGTAACCGGCCGATCTCGTTCAGCTCGAGCCCGTCGGCCCGCTCCTCGCGGTGGAGCGAGTTCACGTCGATGCGGTAGAGCAGCTCGTCCACCTTGGCGAGCGCGGTACGGGCGGTGTGCTTGATCCGGTAGCGCCCGGAGATCGAGAGCGGGCGCTCGGCCATCCAGCACACCATCGCGTCGATGTCGCGCGCCTCGACGGGCTGGTTGTGGGGGCGGCAGATCATGTCGCCGCGCGAGACGTCGATGTCGTCCTCCAGCCGCAACGTGACCGACAGCGGGGGATACGCCTCCTCGAGCTCGCCGTCGAAGGTGTCGATCCCGGCGATGCGCGAGGACCGGCCCGACGGCAGCACGACGATCTCGTCGCCCGCCCGGAACACGCCCGAGGCGACCTCGCCCGCGTAGCCGCGGTAGTCGTGGTGCTCGTCGGTCATCGGCCGCACCACCCACTGCACTGGGAAGCGGGCGTCCTGAAGGTTGCGGTCGGAGGCCACGTGCACGTGCTCGAGGTGGTAGAGCAGCGAGGGTCCCTCGTACCAGGGCATCCGGTCCGAGCGCTCGACCACGTTGTCGCCGTGCAGCGCGGAGATCGGGATGAACGTAACGTCGTGGATGTCGAGCTTGGCGGCCCAGCCGGAGAACTCGGACGTGATGCGCTCGAACACCTCTTGGTCGAAGGCGACCAGGTCCATCTTGTTCACGCACACGACCAGGTGCGGAATCCGCAGGAGCGAGGCGATGAACGCGTGCCGGCGCGACTGCTCGAGCACTCCCTTGCGGGCGTCGACGAGGATCAGCGCGAGGTCGGCCGTCGAGGCGCCGGTGACCATGTTGCGCGTGTACTGCTCGTGCCCCGGCGTGTCGGCGATGATGAACTTGCGCCGCGGCGTGTGGAAGTAGCGGTAGGCGACGTCGATCGTGATACCCTGCTCGCGCTCGGCGCGCAAGCCGTCGGTGAGGAGCGCGAGGTTCATGTAGCCGTCGCCGCGCCGCCGCGAGGTCTCCTCGACGTGCTCGAGCTGGTCCTCGAAGATCGACTTCGTGTCATAGAGGAGCCGCCCGATCAGGGTGGACTTGCCGTCGTCGACCGAGCCGGCGGTGGCGAAGCGGACGAGCTCCGACGTGCGGGCGACGGGTCGCCCGTTCGTGGCCGCGCCCGGCATCACACGAACCGGGGGCTCACGCCCCCGACGCCCGAAGCAGCCGGCTCGGCCGGCTGCGCAGGGTTCGGCGTCCGTCGTCGATGCCTGGCCGGCATCAGAAATAGCCCTCCTTCTTGCGGTCCTCCATGGCCGCCTCCGAGATCCGGTCGTCGGCGCGCGTCTCGCCGCGCTCGGTGATCCGCGTGGCGGCGATCTCCGCCACGACCGACTCGAGCGTGGTGGCGGTCGACGCGACGGCGCCGGTGCAGCTCATGTCGCCCACGGTGCGGAAGCGCACCGACTCCTCGAAGGGCTCCTCGCCGGGCAGCAGCTCGACGAAGTCGGACACCGCGTAGAGCATCCCGTCGCGGCGGAACACGCTGCGCTTGTGGGCGAAGTAGATCCCAGGCAGCGCGATCTTCTCCTCGCGGATGTACTGCCACACGTCGAGCTCGGTCCAGTTCGACAGCGGGAACACCCTCACGTGCTCGCCCGGCTTGACGAAGCCGTTGTAGATGTTCCAGAGCTCGGGCCGCTGGGCCTTGGGGTCCCACTGGCCGAAGTCGTCGCGGAAGGAGAGGATGCGCTCCTTCGCGCGGGCGCGCTCCTCGTCGCGGCGGGCGCCGCCGAAGGCGGCCTTGAAGCCGTGCTCCTCGATGGCGTCGAGCAGAGTGACAGACTGGAGCCGATTGCGAGACGCGCGCGGCCCCCGCTCCTCGATCACGCGGCCGTTGTCGATCGAATCCTGCACCTTGGCGACGATCAGCCGGGCGCCGAGGTCCTCGACCATGCGGTCGCGGTATTCGAGGACCTCCGGGAAGTTGTGGCCCGTATCGACGTGCATGACCGGAAACGGGAGCCCCGCCGGGTGGAACGCCTTGCGCGCGAGGTGCAGCAGAACCGCGGAGTCCTTGCCGCCGGAGAAGAGCAGCACGCCGCGCTCGAGCTCTGCGGCCACCTCGCGAATCACGTGGATAGCCTCGGACTCGAGCGCCCGGAGGTGTGAGATCTCGTAGCTCATTTCGTGGGCGGGGAGCTTATGCGGGCGCCCCCTCACACGTCAGACGTGCAGCCCGCACTCCGTCTTCGCCTGGCCGGCCCAGCGTCCTTCACGACCGTTGCCAGGCATCGTGCAAGGGGCGCATCCGATGGAAGCGTAGCCCCGGTCGTGGAGGGGATGGTAGGGAAGATCGTGTTCGTGCACGTAGCTCCGCACGTCCTTGTCGCTCCACTCGACCAGCGGATTGAACTTCCAGACCCCGCGTGACTCGTCCCATTCGACGTGCTCGGCGTCCGCTCTGGTGGGCGATTGCTCGCGGCGAATGCCGGTGATCCAGGCCGCCGTCCCTTCCAGCGCGCGGTCGAGCGCCTCCACCTTCCGGGCCCCGCAGCAGCTCGACGCGTTCCAGGGTGTGCCGTTCGGCGGCAGGGCGTCGATCACCTCGACCTTGAGCCCGTAGCGGTCCTCGATCCGGCGCCAGGTCTCGTACGTCTCGGGGAACAGCACGCCGGTGTCGATCGTGAACACGCGCGCCTCGGGCTCGACGGCCATCAGCATGTCGATCAGCACCGACTCCTCCTTCTGGAAGGAGCAGGCCATGACCAGGTTCGGGTGGTGGCGCTCGACCGCGGTGTCGATCGTCGCGACGGATTCCTCGACTAGACCGCGCATTCGCCCTCACCCCGGATGACCTGGAAGGGCTCGCCTCGCTGCCAGTCGATGAAGTGGCTCATGTTCTCGAGCGAGAACTCGATCGGCAGCGCCAGATCGCGCGCCTCGTCCTCGAAGCGCGTGGTGCCGACACGTTCGGCGAAGGCGTTGAACGCCTCGCCCTCCTCGCGCTCCGCCTCGTACATGCGAAGCCAGCGCTCCACCGCCTCGGGGATCCGCTTGGCCGCCAGCCGCAGCTTCAGCCGGCTGCCGTAGATCACCTCCCCGCCTTCGTAGTTGCCGCCGATGTGGGCGACGTACGCGGGGATCGTGTGCTCGCCGGCCTTGATCGAGGCGCCGTAGAACCCGATGTTCGCGATGTGGTGCTGGCTGCAGCCGTTCGGGCAGCCGGACATCTTGATGTGGACCCGGCGCGTGAGCGGGTCTGTGATGTTCATCGACTCGATGCGCTCGCGCACCGCGTGGTTGAGCCCCATCGAGCTGGTGATGCCGAGCTTGCAGGAGTCGGTGCCCGGGCAGCTCACCACGTCGTTGATCTCGTCGGCCCCGGCGTCGCCGAGGCCGAGCTCGGACAGCGCGCGCCAGACCTCGTAGACGGTCTCGTTGCGGACCCAGCGCAGCACCAGGTTCTGGTGCACCGTCGTGCGCGCGTAGCCGCCCGAGTACCTGCGCATGATGTCGGAGAGGCCGCGGAACTGCTCGGGCGTCAGGTCGCCGCGGATCACCTTGATCTGCACGGTCGAGAAGCCGGCCTGGCGCTGCGGCTGCACGCTCGTGGCGTGCCAGCGCTCGAACTCGCTGCCGTCGCCGTTGGGGCTTGCGTATACGGCCGGGATGCCCGGCGCCCGCGACTCCTCGTCATCGATGAAGAGCAGCGGACCGGGATCGAAGTCCCGCTCGGCGACCCAGTCGCCCTTCAGCTCCTCGTCCACCTGGCGCTGGAGCTCCTCGATGCCGAACTTGTCGACGAAGACCTTGATGCGCGCCCGCGCCCGGTTCGCGCGGAGCCACTCCTGGCGGTCGAAGATCCGCAGCACGGCCTCGGTGACCTTGAGGTACTCGCCGTCGTCGGCGCCCACGAACTCGCGCAGGGTCGGCGCGACGCGGGGCATGATCGACGTGCCGCCGCCCACGCGCATCTCGAAGCCCTTCACGCCGTCGCGGATGCGCGGGATGAAGGCCACGTCGTGGATGCCGGTGATGGCGCGGTCCTCGTCGGTGGCGGTGAAGGCGGTCTTCACCTTGCGCGGCATCAGCTGGGTCGTGGGGTGACGCACGAAGTAGCGCACGTACGCGCCGACGTAAGGGGTGGGGTCGAAGAGCTCGCCCTCGCACACGCCGGCCCAGGGGTCGCCGGTGACGTTGCGGACGGTGTTGCCGCAGCCCTCGCGGCTCGAAAGCCCGGACTCGGACAGCTTGCGGATGGCCTCGGCCGCGTCCCTCAGCGGCACGTGGTGGAGCTGGATGTTCTGGCGCGTCGTGATGTGGCCCTTGTTGAGGGGCGCGTACTCCTCCACGACGTCGGCGAACGCCTCCATCTGCTCCGGCGTGATGCCGCCGAACGGCAGCTTCACCCGGATCATCTGGACGTCGGCCTGGCGCTGGCCGTAGACGCCCTGCTTCAGGCGGAAGCCGATGAACTGGTCCTCGGGCGTGTCGCCGGCGAGGAACTTCTCGGCCTCGTTGTCGAAGTCGTCGAACTCGCGCTCGAGGATCGGGATGATGTGTCCCGGGACGTTCTCGATCACCTCGGGGTTGTCGAGCGAGCCCTTCTTTCCCTTGCGCTGTTGGGGAGCCGCGGTCGGTTCCATGGGAAGCAAAGTACCAAAATCCGGTCGGGTTTCCACCTTTATCGGCCGCAAGCAGTTACGGGTTGACCACGATGCGAATGCGGGCGGGCGGATTTAGCGTCGCTCGCCATGAGAAAACCACGCCCCTCGTACGCAAACGTGACCGCCACGCTCGCGCTCTTCCTGGCTCTGGGAGGCACCTCCTACGCGGCGATCTCGATCACCGGCAGCAACGTCCAGAACGGCACGCTGACCGGCTCCCGGCTTACCGAGTGGCATGGGATAGGCTGGCGCGCCGCATGGACCCGCATCTCGACGCCACCGCCCAGGCCGAGCTCGTCCGCGCCGGGGAGGTGAGCCCGCGCGAGCTCGTTGAGGCCGCGATCGAGCGGATCGAGGCGCTGAACGGCGATCTGAACGCCGTGATCCACCCTCTCTTCGAGCAGGCGCTGGAGACAGAGCCGGCC
>JBKGUS010000478.1:0-3541 GCA_046462295.1 Thermoleophilaceae bacterium
CGGGGGGCGCCGAAGGACCGCGCCCGCTCGAGCTGCCGGGCGGCCACGTCCTCGGCCTCCTCGCGCTGCCCGAGCCGGGCGAGCGCGATAGCGCCGTAGGCGCGCCAGTCCGGGTGCACGGCGTGGCTCGCCGCCAACCGCCGGTGGAGGAGCTCGCCTCGGCGGAAGTCGGCGCGCGCCTCCTCGAGCCTGTCCTGCGCCAGCCGCAGGCGGCACCGGCTCGCCAGCAGCCAGCCGAAGGGGGGTCGATCCGGAACGTCACCTGCGAACCCCGCGCGCTGTAGGCCGGCCTCTGCCTCGTCCAGCTCGCCGCGCTCGCGGAGTGCGTCCATCCGCACCGCGTGCAGCGTCGGCAGCGCGGGGTGGAAGCCCTCGCCGGCGTTCAGGCCGACCTCCGCCTCGGCAAGGGCCTCGGCGACGTGGCCCTGGGCGTAGAGGAACTGCGCGCGCTGGGCGCACAGCAGCTGCACCTGCGAAACGTGGCCGAGCTCGCGGGCGCGCGCCAGCGCGGGCTCGACGAGCGCCAACCCGGCCTCCTCGCGTTCGGAGTGCACCAGCATCCGCATGGCCCAACCGAACGACGGGTCGAGCGCATCGATCGCACCGGTGGTCAGTGCGGCCTCGGTGCGGTCGCCGACCTCGGTGGCGGTGGCGCCCTCGAGCATCCGCCGAAGGGCGCGGTGGAACCCGGCGACGGCCTGGAAGCGCGGAATTCCCGCCGCGCGCCGCTCGAAGCGGTCGAGCCAGGCGCCCGTCTTGGAGTGTTGCCCCGGTGACCACACCGCCGCCAGCAGCAGCTCGCTCTCCAGCCCGAGGGCCAGCTCGGGCGCGTGCCCGGCGAGGGCCTCGATTTCGTCGTCGAAGCGCGCCAACGCCTCGTCGGGGCGTCCGCTGGACATGAGCGTCCTGGCCAGCCAGCGCGCGGCCTCGGCGCGGATGCGCAGCTCCGGGGAGCCGAGCGCCCCGCTCAGGTGGTCCTCGGCGGCGCCGTACTCGTGCAGGTCGTGCTCGATCCTTCCCAGCTCGAGCAGCAGCCTGGGAAGCTCGCCCGCCGGAGGGGCCTCGTCCAAGGCGCGACGCAGGTAGCCGGCGGCGCTCTCCGGCGCCGCCCGGACGAGCGCGATCCGGGCGGCCTCGGCGAGGACCGACGCGCGGGCGGGATCGCCCGCCGGGCTGGTCAGCAGAAGGTGGGCCGCGATGCGCTCCGCTGGGGCGCCGGCGCGCGCCAGCTGCGCCGCCGCCTCCGCGTGGCGGGCGGCGCGCTCTCCCGGCAGGAGGCGCTGGTAGATGGCCGCACGCACGATCGGATGGACGAACTGCAGCCGCCGCTCGGGGGCCAGGATCCGGGCCGCCGCGAGGCGATCGGCCGCGATGCGCCCGCTGTCCTCGCTCAGCCCGGCCGCGCTGGCCGCCAGGGCCGGCTCGGCGCCGTCACCGAGCACGGCCACGGCCCGCGCGAGCTGGCCGGCCTCGGGACCGATGGCCTCTAGTCGGGCCAGCGTGAGGCGGGCCACCGCGTCGGGCCCGACCCTGCCGACCAAGCCCGCGGCCTCGCCCCTCGGCTCGACCTCGCGGGCGGCGAGCTCACGCAGGAGCTCCTCGAGAAACAGCGGGTTACCTCCGCTGGCGTCGAGGCAGGCGCTGGAGAAGGCCTCGTCTGGCTCGCTGCCGAGCCGCTCGCGCACGCGGTGGCTGACGGCCTGGCCGCTGAGCGGCGGAGGATGCACGATGCTGGCGCCGGCGCTCCGCTCGAGCCCGAGCAGCCTCTCGTCGACGCTCCCCGGCTCGCCGCTGCGGGCCGCCACCACCAGCGCCAGCGCCAGCCCGGAGACGCGGCGGGCCAGATAGTCGATGAAGCGCAGCGACGCCGGGTCCGCCCAGTGGACGTCGTCGACCAGCAGCGCCATCGGGCCGTGATCGGCGAGGTTCGCCACGAGCCAGTAGAGACCGTGCAGCGCGGCGAAGCTGGCCGCATCCTCGGCGCGCGGGCTCGCCTCGAGCTCGGGATGCTCGAACATGGCACGGGCAAGGCCCGCGGCCCCCGCGAAAGCCGTCTCACGCTCCGTATCGCCGAGCTCGGACAGCGGCGGCTCGAGCAGCTGGCGCACCAGCCCGAAGGGGAAGCTCGACTCGAGCTCCGCTCCCCGCGCCACGAGCACCCGCACCCCAGCCTGGTCGGCGAGCGCCTGGGTGGCCTCGACCAGCCTGGTCTTCCCCAGGCCCGCCTCGCCGAGCACCACCGACACCGCCCCCTGCCCATCCTCCGCGGCCGCAATCGTACGCCTGAGCGCATCCAGCTCCGCATGGCGTTCCAGCAGGCCGTTCATAGGGCGATTCTCGAAAGGCTAGCCGCCGACCATCTGGATCGCGGTGCCTGACGATCCCCTCTCGCCGCGGGAGTCGGAGATCGTCAAGCTGATCGGGGAAGGCCACACCAGCCGCGAGATCGCCGACCTCCTCGTCATCAGCGAGAAGACGGTCGAGCGCCACCGCGCGTTGAAATGGCGGAGCCGCGTGGCCGTCAGCTTGCGCGGGCGCGGGGGAACTGTGCGCAGTAGTCCGCGAAGCCGCCGACCACCGCCCGGAGCTGCACCCGAGTCGCCTCGTCGGTCAGACGGTTGTCCTGGTCGAACCGCTCCCACGAGCGGTCGACGAAGAGCGAGTGGCCGAACCACGGCCGCATCTTCAGGTAGCGGAACACCGCCACCCATGCGGTCTGGGCGTTCCGCGTGCCGGAGAGCCCGCCGGCGCCAACGAGCGCGACGGGCAGGTCACCGAAGACGTGCGGTATGTCGCTCGGCGGGCGCGACGCCCAGTCGATCGCGTTCTTCAGGAACCCTGGGATCCCCCAGTTGTACTCCGGCGTGGCGATCAGGAGGCCGTCCGCCGCTCGCAGCGCGTCCTTCAGCTCAACGACGGCGGACTGCACGCCGTCGCGCTCCTGGACGTCTTGGTTGAACAGGGGAAGCGAGCCGACGACCGCCAGCTGGCTGAGGTCCAGCTCGGTCTCGCTCGGAGCCAGTGCCGCGGCCTCATCGAGCAGCGCCCTGTTCCAGGAGCCTGCGCGGAGACTTCCGCCGAGGGCAAGAATTCGCATCGGTTCGTCCCTTTCTCGCATCGTGTGGGGGGACCGCGGTGGATCGCAGCCCACGATCACCGGGTGGCTGTCGGTCCCAACCCCGAGACCGTTGGTCAGCTGCCGTGGTGACAGTGGGACTGTAAGGCGGGCCTCGTGTCCCGCGTCCCGGAAGCGGAACGCTTGCTGAGGACCCCGGGCAGCTGTAGGTTCGATTCACTCGATCGAAGGGATTCGACTAGTCCGGGATCGGCACCTGGGGCCGCAGACCAAGTCTCATCGGCCGGCACTTCTTGAGGATGTCCTCGGCGGTGTCGCCCCCGCCCCCGGTCAGCCCGTGCCGCTCGAAGATTTCCTCGGCGGGGGATGGACCCTGCTCGGTCAGGCCGTGGCGCTCCAAGATCGACTCGGCCGCGGAGTCCTGCGCGGCGCCTAGGGCGGACTAGGGCGATCTGCTGCCCGCGG
>JBKGUS010000479.1:0-13932 GCA_046462295.1 Thermoleophilaceae bacterium
GGCCGGGCGGCAGCAGGTACGGCTCCTGCGCGAGCGCCCAGCCGGCCACGATCGCGCTTACTGCCGCGGCGGCCGTGTAGCGCGCGAGCTCGAACCGCTCGCGCCACTCGAGCCAGAGCGTGCCGAGGCCGGCCGCGGCCGATCCGATCACGCACGCGAGGCCGGCGCCTGAGAGGAGCCCGTCGTAGAGGTCGGGCGCGTCCGCATTCGCCACCGCCAGGCCAGCGATCGCGAGCGTGCCCGCCGCCACTCCGGAGCCGAGCGCCCGCCTGCGGAACGCGTGCACGAGCTCCGGGCGCCCGGCCCGCCGCGCATCGGCCCCCAGGAAGACGGCCGCCAGGTGCGCGCCGGTCGCGACGGCGATCACGCCGGTCAGGATCGGCAGGGCCCCGGTCCAGCTCCCCCACTCGTCGCCAGCGGCGTTTCCGACCGGGACCTCACCGGCGGCGATCGCGCCGGCCGCGGCGCCGAGGAAGAACGGCGTGAGCACCGACGAGAGCGCGAACGTGGCCCCGAGCGCGCGCGCCTCGCCGATCGTCGCCGCCTCGCCCTTCAGGGCGAACGCCCCGCCGCGCAGCACGATGCCGAGCGCGGCGAGGAAGATCGGGATCGCGAGCGTGGACATGATCGACCCGAAGGCCTCGGGGAACGCCGTCCACAGCACCACCAGCACGAAGATCAGCCAGACGTGGTTGGCCTCCCACACCGGCGACATCCCGCGCTTCACCCAGGCCCGGACCGGGGCGCCCCGCTCGGCGCCGCCGGCGGTGAGGTCCCAGAAGCCGGCGCCGAAGTCGGCGCCGCCGAGCACCACGTAGGCGGTGAGGCCGATCAGCAGGAGCACCGCCGCCAGCTCAGGGAGCATGGAAGGGCTGCCTCCCCAGCCGCCGCAGCATCACGATCGCGATCGCGATCAGGCCCGCGTAGACGAGCGCGAGCGCAGCGAAGCCGACCGGGATCCCGCCGGCTCCCGTCACGGCCTCCTCGGTGCGCATCACCTCGTAGACGACCCACGGCTGGCGGCCGACCTCGGTCGTCACCCAGCCGGCGATCAGCGCTACCACCGACAGCGGCCCCGCCGCCACCACCGCCCTGTGGAACCACGGCGAGCGCGGCAGCCGGCCGTGCCGCCACCACACCCACACGAACCAGGCGCCGAGCGCGGCGAGGGCCGTACCGATCGCGACCATCGTCCGGAACGACAGCTTCACGATGCCCACCGGCGGCCGGTCGTCCTCGGGCACGCTGTCGAGACCCTGCACGACCGCGTTCGGGTCGTGGAACGCGAGCAGCGAGAGAAGCTTCGGGATCTCGATCCCGCCGGCGAGCTCGAAGCCGGCGCCCTTGGTCGTCTCGTCGAGCCCCTCGAAGGCCGCCAGCTTCACCGGCTGGCGCTCGGCGACCGTGCGCGCGGCCCAGTCGCCCACCAGCAGCTGCGCCGGCGTTGCGAGCGCGGCGAAGCTGAGCGCCACCACGAGGCCGACGCGATGGCGCCGGTCGCGCCGCCCGCGCAGCCAGGCGTGCGCGTACACCCCGGCCACCAGGAAGGCCGCCACGATGAACCCGGCCAGGTACATGTGCACGAGCTCGTGCCAGAGGTTGTCGTTGAAGAGCGCCTTGAGCGGCTCCACGTCCACGACCTCGCCGTTCTCGATGCGGAACCCGGTCGGGTTGTTCATCCACCCGTTCACCGAGATCACCATCAGCGAGCCCGAGATGCCGGCCAGCACGATCGGCACGCCCGCGGCGAGGTGCACGCGGTCGGGCAGGCGGTCCCAGCCGTACACGTACACGGCGATGAAGATGGCCTCCATGAAGAACGAGAAGCCCTCGATCCCAAAGGCGAGACCGAACACCTCGCCGAAGGTGGCCATGAACTCCGGCCAGAGGAGCCCCATCTCGAAGGAGAGGATCGTTCCGGTCACGACGCCGACCGCGAACAGGATCAGCATCGCCTTCGACCAGCGCTTGGCGAGACCCTTGTACAGCGGGTCGCCCGTCCGCAGCCAGAGCCCCTCGAGGAAGAGCACGATCGCGGGGAAGGCGATGCCGAAGCACACCAGCGGGATGTGGACCATGAACGACATTGCCTGCATCTGGCGCGCCTGCAGCAGGTACTCCTGCTCCACCGGACCGCCGAGTGCGCCGTCGATCATGAATCGGCAGGGTACGCTCGCACCGCGTGGAGCGGCTCTGGGACGACATAACTGGCGCGTACGACCGCGAGATCCAGCTGCCCGGCAAGGAGATCCACTTCCTGATCCTGATCGCCTTCGTCTGCTCGTTCGGGTTCATCCGGGGCAGCGCTCACATGATCCGGGCGCAGGTGTCGTGGTGGCCGGGGAACGTCGAGACGAAGGGCGGCACCCACATCCATCACCTGGTCTGGGGGATCCTGCTGCTCCTCGTGATGGGCTACATCGGCATCGCGACCAATCCTCCGAGCCCGTGGATCGAGCTCGTGGCGATCGCCTTCGGCATCGGGATGGGCCTGACCATGGACGAGTTCGCGCTCTGGCTCAATCTCCAGGACGTGTACTGGGCGCCGAAGGGGCGCCAGTCGATCGACGCGGTGGTGGTCACGACCACGCTGCTCTTGATCGCGCTGCTCGGGCTGCAGTTCTGGATCGAGGTCTACGACGCCGTGCTGGTGCTGCTCGGGCTCGACCGCGGCAACTCGTGGATCGCCATCCCGGTCCAGGTCGTCGGGGTGGCGCTCGCGGTCGTCTGCTTCCGGCGGGGCCGGAAGCTGGCCGGCCTGTTCGGGCTGTTCGTGCCCCTGGTGGCGCTCATCGGGGCGGTTGCGCCGCGCAGGCGGTCAGCGGCGCGTTCCAGCGCGTGATCGCGCGCGTCTCGCGCTCGTAGCCGAGCACGGACAGCGTGCCGGTGTCGAGCTTGAACAGCGCGCCCTGCTCGGGGCCGAGCCCGAGCCAGCGGGCGGTGAGCACGCGCAGCACGTGGCCGTGGGCGAAGACGGCAGCGTCGCCCTCCAGGCCGGCGAGCGAGTCGAGGACCCGGTCCACGCGCCGGCCCACGTCCTCCGCGGTCTCGCCGCCCGGGCAGCCGTCGCGCCAAAGGTTCCAGCCCGGCCGCCGCGTGCGGATCTCGGCCGTGGTGATCCCCTCGTACTCGCCGTAGTCCCACTCGCACAGGTCGGGGGTCAGTTCGGCCTGGTCGCCGAGCCCGGCCTCGCGGCACGTGTCGAGCGCGCGGCTCAGCGGGCTCGCCAGCACCCGCGCGAAGCCCCGGCCCGCGAGCGCGCCGCGGAGGACGGCGGCCTGCCGCCGGCCGTTCTCCGTAAGCGGGATGTCGGTCCTGCCGGTATGGCGCCGGTCACGGCTCCACTCGGTCTCGCCGTGGCGGGCCAGCACGATCTCCATGAGCGCGGACGCTATCCCGAATGCGAGGGGTTTTGCCCTGCTAGCCGACGGGCTCGCCCCGTTCCACGGCTCGGCGAGCCTCCATCGCTCCGCGAGCGCGTATGCCCGCCGGATGCTTCGCTCCGAGTACTTCGGCCACCTGGGCCGGATCCGGGCGAGCGGCCGCTTCGCGAGGCTCGGCGAGGCGCTTGCACGGCACTCGGGTGGGCGTGCACGCGTCCATCGCACGGTCCGCGCCTGGATGCATTCGCCGCCCCACCGGGCGCTCATCCTGCACCCGGGCTTCCGCTGGCTGGGCGCAGGCATGGCGCGCGGGCGGCTGTCCGGCCGGCGGGCGACGACCTGGGTGCTCCACTTCGGCGGCCGCTGATCAGCGACCGATGACCGTCTCGGCACCGGCCGAGATCGCCGCGACCACGTCGGCCGCCGGCGCCTCGCTCGCGAGCGCCGCCGCCTGACCCGACCACATGACCTGGAATTCCGCGCCGGCCGCGTCCGATGCGAACAGCGGGGCAGTCAGCGACAGCTGCGCCGGGTAGGGCAGCACTCCGGTCAGCTCCTGCGTCATCCGGTTCCTGAGCGCACGCGCCGGGCGGCCCGACACGCCCCGGGTCACGATCGTGCCGTCGGCCTGCGCGCCGCGGAGCGCCTCGCGATAGACCGGCGCGATGCCGCTCTCCGGACACGGCAGGAAGGCGGTCCCGATCTGGGCCGCCCCTGCGCCCAGGGCGAGCACTGCGGCCAGGCCGCGCCCGTCCGCGATGCCGCCCGCGGCGATCACCGGTACGTCCACCGCGTCCACCACCTGCGGGACGAGCGCCAGCGTGCCCACCGGGCCGTCGTCGCCCTCCACCAGGAAGCTCCCGCGGTGACCGCCGGCCTCGGCGCCCTGTGCCACGACGGCGTCCACGCCGTGCTCCTCGAGGTGCCTCGCCTCCGCCACGGTCGTGGCCGAGCCCAGCACCAGCATCCCCGCGGCGTGGATGGCGTCCATGACCTCCCGCGACGGCAGCCCGAAGTGGAACGAGACGACCGGCGGCCGCAGCTCGAGCAGGGCCTCGAGCCGCGCCTGGTCGAACTCGACGGGGGGCGCGCTCGGCTGCGGCGGATCGCCGAGCCCGAGCTCGTCGTAGAGCGGGGCGAAGTACTCGCGCGCCCGGTCGGCGATGTCGCCGCTCACATCGGGCGGCTCGTGGCAGAAGAAGTTGAGCTGGAACGGCCGCCCGGTGAGTTCGCGCAGCTCGGCGGTCTGCCGGTGCAGCTCGTCCACCGGCAGCATCGACGAGCCGAGCGCGCCGAGCCCACCGGCCTCGCTCACGGCGGCGGCGAGGGCCGGGGTGGCCGCGCTCGCCATCGGCGCCTGGAGGATCGGAAGCTCGATGCCGAGCAGCTCGGTGACGGGGGTGCGGAGCACTGCGAAACCGACCCTACCGCTACGAGTGCATCGGTTCTGAACGGGTAGCCGAACTGCATGCCCCCTGAGACGATCGACGAACAACTGGTCAAGCACCTCACCGACGTGCATTCGATCGAGGAGCAGGCGCTCCAGCAGATGCGCGTGGCCCCGCGGCTCGCCCGCGACCCCGAGCTGGCGCAGGCGTTCCGCGACCACATCGGCGAGACGAAGGAGCACGAGCGGCGCGTGCGCGCCCGCCTCGAGGCGCGCGGCGCCGACCCCTCGAAGGTCAAGGATCTCGTCGCGCGCGCAGGCGGCGTGGGCATGGTGCTCTTCGCCCGCTCGCAGCCCGACACCCCCGGCAAGCTGACGGCGCATGCCTTCTCCTACGAGCACATGGAGATGGCGGCCTACGACCTGCTCGCGCTGGTCGCCGCGCGGGCCGGCGACAGCGAGACCGTGCAGACAGCGCGCTCGATCCGCGAGCAGGAGGCGGCGATGAGCGAGCGGCTGGAGGCTCGCTTTGACCGCGCCGTGGAGGCGTCGCTGCGCGAGGTCGGCCCCGACGAGCTCGGCGAGCAGCTCAACAGGTACCTGGCCGACGCGCACGCGATCGAGGCGCAGGCGGTGCAGCTGCTGTCGCTGGGCCCGAAGATCGCCGGCGAGTTCGGGCTGACGGGGGTGCTGTCCATGCACCTCGACGAGACCCGCGGGCACCAGGAGGCGGTGCGCGAGCGGCTGCGCCTGCGCGGTGGGCGGCCCTCCCGCTTCAAGGACATCGCGTTGCGCGGCGGGGGGATCAACGTGGGCGGGTTCTTCGGCGCGCAGCCGGACACGCCGGCCAAGCTGGCGGGCTTCGCGTTCGCGTTCGAGCACCTGGAGATCGCCTCCTATGAGCAGCTGAAGCGCGTGGCGCAGCGGGCCGGCGACGAGGAGACCGTCGCGCTGGCGGAGCGGATCCTGCCCGAGGAGCGGGCTGCCGCTACCGCGGTGCGGGAGCAGTTCGAGCCGGCGCTGGAGGCGTCGCTGCGGGCGCAGGGCGTGACCGCCGCCTGAGCTCGTGAGGCGGCTGGGCCGCTCGGTCTGCGGTCAGCCGCTGAGTGGGCGGTCGCCAATCCAGTAGCGCGGGCCGGGGCCCAGCCCGGCCGCGCGGTCGCCCGGGTTGGAGAGCTGGCAGCGGTCGAGCGAGAGGCAGCCGCAGCCTATGCACTCGGTGAGCCCCACCTTGAGGCGCTCGAGCTCGGCAATGCGGTTGTCGATCCGATCGGTCCAGCCGCTCGAGAGCCGGGCCCAGTCCCGGCGAGTGGGGGCGCGGTTCTCCGGCAGCTTCTTCAGCTCGGCGCCGATCTCCTCGAGCGTGAGGCCCACCCGCTGCGCGAACACGATGAACGCGATGCGCCGGAGCACCGGCCGGGCGTAGCGGCGGTGGCCCGATCCGGCCCGCTCGGAGACGATCAGGCCGCGCTCCTCGTAGAAGCGCAGCGCGGAGGCGGCCACGCCGCTGCGGCGCGAGACCTCGCCGATGGTGAGCAGCTCCGCCATTTGACTTCAAGCTTACTTGAGCTTGTAGTCTGGGTCCATGACCGTGACAACACCAGTACAGATCCCAGGTATCCACGCCTCCGCCCCGCAGCCACTCCCCTTCGCCCCCTCGCTCGAGGTCCGCGCCTTCGTGCTCGAGCGCGAGCCCGGCAATCTGCTCGTCTACAGCACGGACACGCTCGAGGACCCCGAGGACGTCTCGCGCTGGTACCTGAATCACCGTCACGAGGCGATGTTCGTCTCGGGCGCCGTAACGGCGCCGCTGTTCGTGCACGAGCGCGACCGGCGCTCCGTGGAGGCCAAGACGCACGTCCGCGCCACCTTCTCCCGCCGCCACACGCTCGACGACGACTTCGAGGTCATCCCCACCCCCGGCCACACACCCGGCGCCACCGCGTACCTGTGGGACAGCGGCGAGCACCGCTTCCTGTTCACCGGCGACACGATCTTCCTGCGCGACGGAGAGTGGATCGCCGCGGTGCTCGACTCGAGCGACCGCGCCGCCTATCTCGACAGCCTTGGGCTGCTCCGCGACCTCGACTTCGACGTGCTGGTCCCCTGGGCCGCCTCAGCCGGCGACCCGCCCTACGCGGTGACGAGCCATGCCGACGCGCGGCGGCGGATCGGCGCGATCATCGAGCGGGTGCGCGCAGGCGCTGAGAGCTGACGCGTCAGCGCCTGACGACCACCGGCGTGCCCTCCACGGCGCGCGAGGCCAGCCAGGAGATGGCGGAGTTGGCCAGCCGGATGCAGCCGTGTGAGGCGTAGGTGCCCAGCGGGTCCGCGAGCAGGGAGCCCGATCGGCCGTGGATCGCAACGCGGCCGGGACCGCCGCCGTAGTTGTCGAGCACGCGCGAGTGCGCCGTCAGGTGGAGCGCCCACGGGCCGAGCACCCCCGGCGGCTGGCGGATGCGCTCGGCGATCGCGAAGCGCCCGTGCGGCGTGGGGGTGGCGGCCGTGCCCACGACTGCGCTGAAGCGGCGGACGAGCCTGCCGGCGCGATACACCGCAACCGTGCGCGAGCCGGTCGAGACGACCACGCGCCAGCGAGTCCGGGTGACGCGCATGCGGTCGGCCGCGACCCAGCCGACGCGGTCGTTGGGCCGCTCGTGGAGGCGGACGCGGAGCCAGCGGCGACCGCCAGGACCGCGCCTGGAGCGAAGGACGAGGAGACGGACCGGCCCCCCGCCCCAGCGAGCCTCCGTAGCGCCGCAGCATGCGCGCGAAGTACTACGACGTGAGGAGCGCGCGAAGGAGCTGCTTGAGGCGGCGCCTTTCTGCGGGTGGGAGCGGTGCGAGGAACTCGTCCTCCGCTCGCTCGGTGGCCGCTGCCGCACGCTGCAGCACCCGACGACCCTTCGGTGTCGCCTGCAGCGAGTAGGCGCGACGGTCGCGGGGGTCGCGTCGCCGTTCTACGTGGCCGGCTTTCTCCAGCTCGTCCACCACCGCGACCATCGTCGTGCGGTCGATCCCCTGCCGCTCGCCGAGGCGCTGCTGCGACAGCGGTCCGTTCTGCACCAGCAGGATGAGTGCGCCGAAGCCCTTCCCGCTGAGGCCGAGCGGCGCCAGCGCCCGCTCGGCGATTGCCCGGTGCTCCAGATGCGCCCGGCCGAGCAGGTACCCGAGTTGATCAGTTATACTGACGCTCAGTATTGCTGACGATATCAAGGAGGACAGGCGATGGCCACCGTGAACGTCCGGTACATCGTCGACGACGTCAACGCCACGATCGCCTTCTACGGCGAGCACCTCGGGTTCGAGGTCGACATGCACCCCGCCCCAGGCTTCGCGATCCTGTCGCGCTGCGACCTGAGACTGATGGTGAACGCGCCGGGCGGCGGCGGAGGAGCCACCGAGCCGATGCCCGAGGGGCGCGTGCCCGAGCCGGGCGGCTGGAACCGCATCCAGCTCGAGGTGGACGATCTCGCCCGTGAGGTCGACACGCTGCACGACGCCGGAGCGAGCTTCCGCAACGAGATCGTGACCGGAGGGGGCGGCAGCCAGATCCTGCTCGACGATCCCTCCGGCAACCCGATCGAGCTGTTCGAGCCGGCCTGAGCGCGGCCCGACGGCTGCCGTCAGTCGCCGGTAGGCGCGACCCCCTCGGCCTCGACCATGAGGATCGCGGTGCGGACCGGCGCGCGCGTGCGGTGCACGACGCCCTTCGGGACCGTGTAGCCCTGATGCGGCTTCAGTGACACGCTCTCGCGGTCCTCGAAGTCGAGCAGCAGCTCGCCCTCCAGCACGAGGAAGAACTCGTCGGTGTCGTCGTGCTTGTGCCAGTGGAACTCGCCCTCGATCACCCCGAGGCGGACGACCGAGTCGTTCACGGTCGTGAGGGTCTGGTTGAACCAGGGCTCGTGCGCGGCGGCCTCCCCGGCGACGTCGACGAGGGCCATCTTCCCGAACTTGTCGTCGAGCTGGATCGTGTAGCGGTCGTCATGGTCGGCGGTCATGTCTTCATCATGCCCGAGTCGACCACCACCTCCGTGCCGGTCGTGCTCGCGGCGTGCGGCGACACGAGGAAGGCGACCGTGTCGGCGATCTCCTGCGGCTCGGCGAGGCGCCCGGTGGTCAGCTGCATCATCTCCGGCGCCAGCGTGGTCAGCACGCCGTCGCGATCGGACCCGGTGTGGCTCGCGAGGATGTCCGCGGCGCCGCCCTCGTCGGTCCACCACGGCGTCCGCACCGGGCCCGGACAGACTCCGTTGACGCGGATCCCCTGCGGCCCAAACTCCTCGGACAGGGCCTTGGTCAGGTTGATCATCGCCGCCTTCGCCGCCCCGTAGTCCACGTTCACCGCCGAGGGCTGGCGGCCATGCACGGACGAGATGTTCACGATCGCGCCGCCGCCGCGCTCCAGCATCGCGGGGATCGCGGCGCGGCACGCCCGAACCGCTGAGAGCAGGTTGAACTCGAGCATGTCGCGCCAGTCGTCGTCGCCGAGCTCCAGGAACCCGAAGCGCGGCAAGCTCGTGCCGGGCGGCGGGCCGCCGGCGTTGTTGACCAGGATGTCGAGCCCTCCGAACGTCTCGACGGCGTGCGCGATCACGTCGGCTGGCGCCCCCGGGTCCATGAGGTCCGCCGGGACGTGGACGAGGTCGGGGCCCAGCGCGTCGAGCCCCTCGCTGCGGTTCCGCGAGGTGGCCACGACGCGCGCGCCTTCCTCGAGCAGCGTTCCGGCCACGGCAAGCCCGATTCCCTTGGAAGCGCCCGTCACGACTGCGACGCGTCCGGTCAGATCGAGATCCATGAGACTCCTCTGATTGATTGCACCTACAACTGACGTCCGCGCCGCCAGAATCGTGAGATGCCGCGACCCCGCAGCCGCTCGTTGAGCCCACGCTGGGCCACCACCGGCGTGTTCTTCGTGAACGGTGCCGCCATCGGGACCTGGGTCGCGCACATCCCGTGGATCCAGGAGCGCTTCGACCTATCGGAGAGCGCGTTGGGCCTTGTGCTCGTCGGGATGTCGCTGGCGGTGGTGGTGGCGTTCCCGATCGCCGGCCAGGCGGTGGTGAAGAACGGCTCGGAACGGATGATCTGGATCGGCGGGATCGCCACGACGCTCGCCGTCAATCTCCCCGTCCTCGCCCCCGAACCGGTGCTGGTGGTGGTGGGGTTGTTCGTGCTCGGCGGATCGAGCGCGACGATGGATGTCTCGATGAACAGCCACGGCGTCGGGGTCGAGCGCTGCCTGGAGCGGCCGATCATGTCGTCCCTGCACGCCGGCTGGGCGTTCGGCGGGATGGCGGGAGCGTCGTTCGCGGCGCTGATGTCCGCACTCGGCCCCGACCCGCGCGCGGCGGTGGGGATCGCCTCCGCGCTGATGCTCGCCGCGCTGGTGGCGAGCGTCCGCCGGATCGGGCCGGGGTCGGAGGCGGAGGGCGAGGAGGCGCCTCGCTTCACGCTGCCCTCGCGCGGGGTGGCGCTGCTGGCGGTGCTGTGCCTGCTGGTGATGCTGACCGAGGGTGCGATGGCGGACTGGGGCGGCCTCTACCTGAGCCAGGACCTCGACGCGAAGACGGCCGTGGCGGCGCTGGCGTTCGCGTTCTTCACGGCCGGGATGACGGTCGGGCGCCTGTTCGGCGATGCCATCAACCGGCGCGTCGGCCCGGTGACGCTGCTGCGCTGGGGCGCGCTGCTCACGGGGATCCCGCTGGCGGCGATGCTGCTGCTCGCCCATCCGGCCGCCGCGCTCATCGGGCTGTTCGTGCTCGGCCTGGGAGTGTCGAACGGCGTGCCGCTCATGTTCAGCGCGGCGGGGCGGCAGCCGCGCACCGCACCCGGGCCCGGGATCGCGGCGGTGTCGTCGATGGGATCGCTCGGGTTCCTGGCCGGCCCTCCGCTCATCGGGTTCCTGGCGGGCGCGACGTCTCTCCCATGGGCCCTCGCGACGCTGACCCTGGGAGCCGCCGCGGTGTTCGCGCTGGCGCGCCGGGCGGCCGGCGAGCGGAAGCCGGCCCCGGCATAGGCGAGAATGGGCGCCGAGATGGAGCTGCTGCTCGCGTTCCTGGGTGTCGCCGCGCTCGTGATCGTGACGCCCGGTCCCGACACGGCGGTGACGATCCGAGCCACGCTGCTGGGCGGACGCCGCGGGGGCGTCTTGACGGCCTCGGGCGTGGTGACGGGCCAGGCGTGCTGGACGCTGGCGGCGAGCGCCGGGATCACGGCGCTGCTCGTGGCGTCCGAACCGGCGTTCCTGGCGCTCAAGTTCGCGGGAGCGGCGTACCTCGTGTACCTGGGGGTGCAAGCGCTGGTCAGCGCGATCCGGGGACATGGCTCGCAGCTGGACGTCGCCGCAACCGACGCACCGCGGCTGCCGGGCGCGACGGCCTACCGGCAGGGGCTGATCAGCGACCTCGGCAACCCCAAGATGGCGGCGTTCTTCACGAGCCTGCTTCCGCAGTTCGGGACGACGGACGCGGGCCCCTCGTTCTGGCTGATGCTGGCGTTCGGGCTGCTGTTCTGCCTGATGACGTGGCTGTGGCTGGTGCTGTACGCGACGGCGATCAACCGGCTGGGCGACGCGCTGCGCGGCTCCCGCGTGCGCCGGAGCATCGAGGCGGTGACAGGAACGGTGCTGGTGGCGCTGGGGCTGCGCCTGGCGACCGAGGAGCACCGGGTCTAGAAGGCGGCCTCACTGCGGCTTGACGCCGGCGAGCAGCGCCATCTCGCGCCACTTCCAGTAGCAGTCGACGTCGTCGAAGCCGACCTCCCGAAGAAAGCCCAGCTGGCTCTCCACGTCGAGCAGGCGATCGGACGGATCCTCGTGCTCGATGGGCTCGCCGATCGCGGCGAAGAAGTCCAGGTGAAGGCGTTGCGTGGGCGACGCCACGTGCTCGAAGTTGGCGAAGATGCCGCCGGGCTCGAGCAGGTCGAACACCTCCCCGTAGAGGGACCGCTTGCGCTCGTGCTCGAGATGGTGGATGGCCATCGACGAGACGGCGGCGTCGAAGCGGCCGAGCGCAGCGGGCAGCGTCTCGGCGAGGTCGTGCCGAACGAGCTCGACGCGATCGTCACCCGCAAAGCGCTGGCGTGCCGCGCCGAGCATGACCTCGGAGAAGTCGAGACCTACGGAGTGCGCCCCGGGGCGATCGACGGCTAGTAGGGCGAGCAGCCGCCCGTCACCCGTACCGAGGTCGAGGATGCGCCGAGCGTCGCGGGGCACGATGTCGAGGAGGACGCTCTCGCCCTCGGCACGGCGCGGAAACTCATCCGCCCGGTCGAGATATCGATCGACGTGCTCGGGGTTGGTCCACTCCTCGGCGGGCATCGATCCCGGCCGCCCCCTAGTCCAGGTTCCAGCCGAAGTAGACCTCGGTGCGCACGATGCAGTCCTCGTCGTCGAACGTGAGCACCTCGGTGTTCCGTCCCCTGCCGCCGCCGGAGGTGTCGCTCTCGTAGGTGACGATCACCTCGTCTCCGGACTCGATCAGCCGGACGAAGTCGAAGCGCTGACCCCGGCCCGCTCCGGGCCAGCAGCGCTCGAAGTAGCCGTCCCGGTCGAGCTTCGGGTCGGGAGGGGCGGAGAACAGGAAGTCGTCGCTCAGCCGCTCCTCGAAGAAGCTCCGGTCTCCGGCGGCGAACGCGGCATAGGAGTCGCGGGCGATCTGCTTTCGGTCGGCGGGCATGCGTGCAGTGTTACTCGTCACGTCCTACCGCGGATAGCGGACGAGCAGCGTGGCGGCGACATCCTCGGCGCCCTCCACGACGTAGCGATGGGGCACGTCCGCGGTGAAGCTGGTGCTGTCGCCCGGGCCGAGCGCCACCAGCCGCTCCACCGGCCCCATCGCGACGGTGCCCGCGTAGACGATCCAGTGCTCGGTGACCCCCGCGGCATGCGGCTCCGAGTCCTGCCGGCGCCCCACGCGGAGGCGGACCCGGTAGAGCTCGGTCGTGGCCGCCGCGTCGACGAACCGGTCGACGAGGACGGCGTCGATGGCCTCGCCGCTGATCGGCACGGCGTCGGGCTGCTGAACCTCGCCGGGTGGCAGCGCCGCGCTCAGCGGGACACCAAGAGCGGTCGTGACCGTGTAGAGCGTCTGGAGCGTCGGGTTCCGCCGCCCGCTCTCGAGCTCGGACAGCGTGCCCTTGCCGAGGCCCGTCACGCGGGCGAGCCGGGAGACCGACAGGTCTCGCGCCTCGCGTAGCTCGCGCAGTCGTGCGCCGGTGGCTGAGGAGAGGGGTGAGCGGACGGGCCGGGCGGGCATTCTCTAGGGTGTTCTATATACAGAACGACGAGAGGAGGCACAAGATGAAGATCGTCGTCACGACTCCGACCGGCAACGTGGGAACGCGCGTCACACGGCTCCTGCTGCAGGCCGGTGCTCGGCCGACGCTGCTCCTGCGCGACGCCGCCAAGCTCGACACGCAGACACGCGAGCTCGTCGACGTCGTCCAGGGCGACCAGTTCGATCCCGACGTGGTGTTGCACGCGACCGAGGGCGCCGACGCGCTCTACTGGGTCAATCCGCCCGTGATGGGCGAGGACGCGGTCGCGGCGTGGGCCCGTGCCGGCTCCTACGCCGCCCGGGCGATCGAGGAGAACGCCATCTCGCGGACCGTCTTCCAGAGCAGCGTCGGTACCGAGAAGCGCCACGGCGCAGGGGAGATAGACGGGCTCGCCCGCACCGAGGAGGTGCTCGACGCCACCGGCGCCTCGGTGCTCCACCTGCGTTGCGGCTTCTTCTTCACCAACCTCTTGTTGGACCCGGGCGCGCTCGAAGAGGGGGTGCTGCGTGTCACGTGGCCCGTCGACCTACCGATGGCCTGGGTCGATCCACGAGACATCGGCGACGTCGCCGCGGCGCGCCTGCTGGCGACCGACTGGTCCGGCCGGAATGTTCAGGCCGTACACGGCCCCGAGGACCTCAGCTACGCACAAGTGGCGTCGATCGTCAGCCGAGCAACCGGGCGACCCCTGCGCGCCGAGCAGATCCCCGACGACGAGATGCGTGAGGGCCTACGCGCCGCCGGTCTCGGCGATGCGCAGGTCGAGGGGATCCTCGGGATGTCCACGGGCCTGCGCGAGGACTTCGTGCCGGAAGACCCGCGCAGCATCCTCACGACAACGCCGACGACACTTGCGTCGTGGGCGCACGAGCACCTTGC
>JBKGUS010000480.1:0-2734 GCA_046462295.1 Thermoleophilaceae bacterium
AGCCGATGCCGGGCTGGGACGTGGCCATCCTCGACGAGGACGAGCGGCCGCTGCCCGCCGGCGAACGGGGCGAGATCTGCCTGCGCGCACGCTCGAATCCGCACTACCCGATCGGCTACTGGAACCGGCCGGAGGACACCGAGGAGGTGTTCGGCGGCGAGTGGTTCCACACCAAGGACGCCGCCGAGCTCGACGAGGACGGCTACGTCTGGTACGCCGGGCGCGCCGACGACGTGATCATCTCGGCCGGCTACCGGATCGGACCGTTCGAGGTCGAGTCGGCCTGCGTGGAGCACCCGGCGGTGAAGGAGGCAGCGGCGGTGGCGTCACCCGACCCGCGCCGGGGCGACATCGTGAAGGCGTTCATCGTGCTGGCCGGGGGGCACGAGCCGTCGGACGAGCTCGCGGACGGGATCAAGGAGCACGTGCGCGAGCGCCACTCGGCGTACGCCTATCCGCGCGAGATCGAGTTCGTGTCCGACCTGCCGAAGACGCTGACCGGCAAGATCCGCCGCGTAGAGCTGCGCGAGCAGGAGCGCGAGCGCAAGCAGGCTGAGACGCGCGCCTAGCGGCCCAGCCTCTGCAGGTCCGCCAGCGAGCGTCTCAGGAGGTCGCGCTCGCGCCGCCCGAGGAGCGAGCCGACTTCCCGCTCCAGGGCCGCCAGCACGTCCTCGGCGCGGGGCTCGAAGCGCTTCGCCTTCGCGGTCAGGTGCACGCGCGTCGCACGGCCATCGTCGGGGTCCGGCCGGCGCTCGACCAGTCCATCGCGCTCGCAGAGCCGCACCATTGTGGTCATCGTCTGCTTGGACAGCCGTGTGCGCCGGGCGATCTCGCCGATCCGGAGCCCGTCCTCCTCGAACAGCGGGATCAGGACCGACCCGTAGGAGGCCTTGACCTCCGGGAAGCCCGCCTCGGCGAACCCCCCCTCGAGCCGCTCGTTCCACCGCTGCGACGCCTTGGCGAGGAGGTACCCGAGGTTGTCGCGGGTCGCATGGGGCACCCGGCGAGGCTAATCCGCCGCCTGGACGCCGCCCCAGGGATCGTCGATGGCGATGCCCCAGG
Source organism: Thermoleophilaceae bacterium (assembly GCA_046462295.1). Lineage (GTDB taxonomy): Bacteria > Actinomycetota > Thermoleophilia > Solirubrobacterales > Thermoleophilaceae > JACVRW01. Next base: position 1,063 of record JBKGUS010000480.1, read on the forward strand.
AGCCATCCTCGCGGCGACGCAGCACGTCGGCGCTCACACCGGCCATCTGGACGGCTGTGCCGTCCGGCTGCGTACCCGTGAGGTTCCAGCGGTTCGCTACGAGCGCGGTTTCGCCCGCGAGGAGGACGCGCTCGATCTGGCCGGTCATGCGCGGCTGGAGGGCGAGGAACGGTCGCAGTGCCTCGCGAATGGCCTCACGGCCGGCGACAGCCTCGCCGGGACGGGGGGCGAACGCCGCGTCCGGCTCGTAAAGGTCGATCAGGGCGTCGAGGTCGCCCTCGGCCAGCAAGGCGGAGAAGCGGCGGATGGTGTCCTCGGGCGCGGGGTTGGAAGCGGTCATCGGGAGCCTTTCTCGGCGGGGGAAGAATGTAGTCCGATATCAGACTATATCAGCCTGGGCCCGCCGGTTTGGCCCGCACGATCTCGGGCTCAGACGATCGGCAGCAGCGGGATGTTCCAGAGGATCGCTGCGACCACGAATGCGGCCACCGCCAAGGCGCCGGCGATCCCGGCGAGCAGGCGCTGCTTCGCGGAGGTCTCCTCCGCGCGGTCCTTCGCCCGGTCGCCCCAGACGATCGCTCGCTCGAGGAGGCGCTCGGCCCAGTCGAACTCGAGCGCCAGGAAGCCAAGCCCGATCAGGATGACGGCGATCCCTGGACCCGGTACGCCGGGGGCCGACAACACTCCGCCGGCGACCACGATCAGGACTCCGACGATCACGATGGCGACCCGATGGAGGATGTGCCGCTGCTTGTGGCGCTCCTTGCGCTCCCGGAGCTTGACCAGCAGCTCGGGCGGGTCGTCGGCCTCCTCCGTCGCCATGCGCCGAGCTTAGAGCCAGTCGTCCAGAGGCAACCAGGCACCCGCGGCGGCCAGCGAATCCGGGTCGGTGGGGGGCAGGCCGTGCACGGGCACGCCGCCGAGCCGCTCGATGGTGTCCCGGTTCGAGAGCTCGATCGGCTCGGGTTCGGAGCGCCAAGGCGTCATCACCACCGCAGCAACGCTGAGCCCCGCGGCCCGGGCCGCCTCGACGGTGAGCAGGGTGTGGTTGATCGTGCCGAGCCCCGTGCGGCTCGCGATGACCACCGGAAGGGCGAGGTCGACCGCCAAGTCGCGCACCAGGTAGCCGGGCGTGATCGGCACCATCAGGCCGCCGACGCCCTCGCACACGAGCAGGTCATGGGCGCCGGCGATTGCGAGTATCCGCGCCGGCTCGATCGTCTCGCCCGCGAGCTCGGCCGCGTAGTGGGGCGACACCGGCGGGCCGAAGCGGTACGGGGCGACCTCCTCCGGCGTTTGTCCCGTTGCGTGCGCGAGCAGGACGTGATCGTGCGGCCACTCGCCAGGCGGGTCGTCGAGCCCGGTGACGACGGGCTTCAGCGCGGCGACCGGCTCACCGGACGCTGAGCAGATGGCCGCCGCGACGACCGACTTGCCGACTCCCGTGTCGGTGCCGGTGACGAAGACCCCGCGCACTCAGGACCGCAGCAGGGCCAGCCGCCAGCGGCGCACCGCCCAGCACCCGCGCGAGCCCCGGCCGCGCGCTGCCCGCATGCAAGCCCCGCCCCGGCCGGGCGGTGGACGGCGGACGACGAAGCGGCCCCGCACCCTGCGCTAGTGGTCGCCTCCGGAGACCACTAGGCGGCGTCCGCCAGCCCGTCGAAGACGCGCG
>JBKGUS010000481.1:0-2687 GCA_046462295.1 Thermoleophilaceae bacterium
CGGTCCTGGTCGCTGACCTCGACGACGACGCGCTCGGGCTTCGCCTGGACGCCCCGGCCAACCTCGCCGGTGCGGAGCTCTACCTCGACCGCTACGACGCGGCGGCGACCCACGCGGAACGAGCGCTGTCCGTCGCGCGCAAGACCGGGCAGAGCGAGTACATCCCGCTCCCCTATTCGATTCTCGGACAGGTCAAGTTGCTGTGCGGGCAGCTGGTCGAAGCCGCCGAGCTGCTCGACAACGCCGTCGAGGGCGCACGGCTGTCGGGCAACGTGCAGGCGCTGGCCGGCAACCTCGTCAACCGCTCACTCACGGCGCTCGCCGCCGGCGATCTCGAGACCGCACGCGCCACCGCGAAGGAGAACTTCGATCTGACCGAGGGGCTGGACCAGAGCCTCGTCTGCGCGGCCGGTGTGGCGCTCGCCGCGGCGCTCCTCGAGACCGGCGATCCCGAGCGCGCCGTCGATGTCCTCATCGGGTCCTCGGGCGGGGAGGAGCTCCGGCTGATCCCAGGCGTGTTTCGGCCCAGGTCGCTTGAGCTGCTCACCCGCTGCTGGCTCGCGGTCGGTCAGCGGACTGAAGCCGCGCGCTCCGCCGCCCGCACAGAAGCCGCCGCCTCGGCCCTTCAACTCCGCATGGCGGACTCGATGGCCGATCGCGCCGCGGCGGCGGTCGCACTCAGCGCCGGCGATCCGGACTCCGCCGCCAAGCGCGCCATCGACGCGGCCGCCGCCGCGGACGACGTCGGTGCACCCGTCGAGGCGGCGCTCGCACAGACGCTCGCGGGCCGCGCACTCGCCCAGGCCGGGCAACCCGACCGCGCGGTGGCTGAGCTGAAACACGCCGCCTCCGAGCTTCACGACTGCGGCGCACTCAGATACCGCGCCGCGGCCGAGCGGGAACTGCGAAGCCTTGGCCATCGCGTCCACCGCCGCACACGACCCGGCCACGGCGACGGGGCTGGCGTCGGCTCCCTGACCGGGCGCGAGATGCAGGTCGCGCGGCTCGTCGTTGACCGCAGGACGAACCCGGAGATCGCCGACGCGCTCTTCCTCAGTCCGAAGACGGTCGAGACGCACATGCGAAACATCTTTCGCAAGCTCCAGGTTTCCTCGCGCGCCGACGTCGCCCGGGCCGTCGAGCGCGCAGGCTCTACCGCGAACACAGCCTGACCGCGGGTCGAGGCCGGCTCGGCGACAACCACGAGGACGCCAGCCGGGGCCACTGCCGCGGGGGATCTGGAGCCAAACATCCCCGGACGGTTTGGACTGCCATGAAGGAGGGCCTCCTCTGGTGACACGCTCCGGCTGTCACCGAGGAGCGAGCTCAAGGAGGCCCGTCTTCAATGTTGCATGCCGGGTTGGATCTCAGCCGGAAGAAGGTCGATGTGTGCCTGCTCTCCGAGCAGGGAGAGCATCTGGATCAGCTGGTCACGCCGCCTGACGGCGACGCGCTGAGGGGCTTGGCGAGGCGGGTCGGGGAGACCTATCGCGAGCCCGTTTGCGCGGTGGTCGAATCGATGAGCGGTGCTCGCTTCGTGCATGACACGCTCGAGCAAGCGGGCTGGGCGGTCGAGATCGCCGACGCTCAGAAGGTCGAGGGTCTCGCTCCGTTGGCCTGCAAGACCGACAAGATCGACTCGCGGGTCTTGGCGACGCTGAGCCAGCGGGACCTGGTGCCAGCGATCTGGCTGCCCGACCCGCGGGTGCGGGAGGAGCGCGAGCTGGCCCGCTTTCGCCTGCACTTGGTCAAGCACAAGTCGGCGCTCAAGAACCGGGTCCACTCGACGCTGATCAACTTCGGCAAGCCATGTCCGGTTACCGATCTGTTCGGAGTCCTGGTTGTCCGCACTCTTATGGGTGACCACCCCTTCGGACCGGAACGATGCGCGCGAGGCTGCCCCGCAGGACACGACACTGGCGGCCGTTGCGTAAGAATGGGGTGTTGGTTGATCGCCAAGGAGGCGGCCCAGCTGCTCTCGGTGTTCCGCGGCCACAGAGCCGGAGGCGCGCCCCGCGCGCATCGTTTCGGCCACAAGGGCCAGTCGCGGGCAGAAGGGCGTTGGCCTCGCGGTGGCGGATCGGCAGCAGGGATTCTTCGACGCGGTGTGGTGCTTCGAGCTGCTCCCCGAGGGGTCGCTCTACTCGCTGCTCGCCGAGCACGGCGATCGGATCGTCCGCGACGAGGACTTCGCCGACTGCTACTCGGAGCGCCAGGGGCGGCCCTCGATCCCGCCGAGCCTGCTCGCCAAGGTGCTGCTGCTCGCCTACCGCGACGGGCTCTCGGACGAGCGGGCGATGGACGCGGTCCGCTTCGATCTGCGCTGGAAGGTGGCGCTCGATCTGCCGCTCGACCACCCCGGCTTTCACCCGACGTCGCTGGTTCGCTTCCGCGCCCGGCTGCTGCTCCACGGTAAGGAGCGGCTCGTCTTCGAGCGCTCGCTCGAGCTCGCGACCGAGCTCGGCCTGCTCTCTGGGCCGGCGGAGCAGATCCTCGACTCGACCCCGATGCTGGGAGCGGCGGCGGTGCAGGACACCGCGACGCTGGTGCGCTCCGCGGTCCGCAAGCTGGTCGACGCGGTCAAGGCCGCTGACGGAAGGGCCGCCGAGGAGCTCACGTCGGGGCTTCGCTTCGACTACTCGCGCCCGCGCGAGAAGCCCGCTGGCGACTGGCAGGACAAGGCCGCC
>JBKGUS010000482.1:0-6193 GCA_046462295.1 Thermoleophilaceae bacterium
CCGCCGCCCGCCGAAACGTTCGACGATTCCGGATGAGGCTGCTCGCGCGACAGGCCGTTCCGGGCAGGCTCGCCGCGGGCAGCGTCGTGGGCGGCCACCTGGTGGGGGAGCTCGTCGATCGCCGCGGGATCGACGAGCTCATCTACGAGGCGCGCACGCCGGAGGGGGGAGCTGCGACGCTGATCTCCGCGAGCAGGCCCCTGGCCGACCGACGCGCGCATGTCCGCTTCCGCCGGCTCGCACGCGTGCGGGCTACGCTCGATCACCCCGCGCTCCTGCCCGTGCGAGGGTTCGGCGAGCACGCCGGAGTGCCTTACGTGGTCACGGACCCCTACCCGGCCCACACGATCGCCCATCTCCTGGACGGCGATCCGCTTCGGCCGGACGCCGTGGTCGCGCTGGTGGCCCCCGTGTGCGAGGCCCTCGACATGGCTCACGCCCGCGGCCTCGTCCACCAGACCATGGGCGCCGAGAGCCTGCTGGTCGCCGGCGAGCACGTGATGCTCGATGCCTTCGGGCTCACCGCCGTCCCCGATCCGATCTGGGGGACCTTCGGCATGGGCGCGCCGCACCACGTCTACGGGCCGCCCGAGGAGCTGCGCAAGGAGCCGCTCGAGCCTGCCAGCAACGTGTATTCGCTCAGCGCCCTGCTCGTTCACGCGCTGACCGGCCGCCCGCCCTATGACGAGCAGCTGCCCGCCCTGCCCTACGCTCATCTCGTCGAGCCTCCCCCGAGGCCGAGCGAGCGAGCGCGGGCGCTGGGTCCGGCGCTCGACGACGTGGTCGCCTCCGGGATGGCCAAGGAGGCCTCTCGGCGACCCGCCTCCGCGGGCGTCCTACTCAGCGCAGTCGCCGGGGCGCTGGGCGTTGTCCTGCCCGTGGCTCCCGCGCCCCCGGAACCACGGCGCTCGGCGCGACGTCTCGCCGCAGGGCGACGCCGGTGGCGGCTCTCCACCGCCGCAGCGATCGCGCTGGTGGCCGGTGCCGCCGGTGCCGGCGCCGGCGTGGTTGCGGAGCCCTTCGGAGAGACCGCCGCCGTGCCGGCGCCCGGGGTGGACGCGCGCGTGGTCCACCGGCTCGACGAGCGGCGCCGTGAGCTGCGCGCCCAGCTGGCGGAGACGCGGACTCCGCGGGATCAAGCCGCCGTCGCCACACGGCTTGCCGCCGCATACGGCGAAGCGGCAGAGGGCACCCGCTCGGCGCGGACGGCCGCGGTGGCGAAGGCGGCGCGCGACGCCTACGGTCGGCTGTCCGCGGCCGCCGAGGCAGGCAACGCTGTGCGCTTCGCCGCCGCCTCGCGGGCCGTTGCCCGCGCGGAGCGAAGCGTCGCTGCGGCAGCTGCGCGCACGCCTTAATTGCAGTTCGGGCGCAAATAGATAGGATTGACGTTTGCTCTCCGGCCTGAAGCGCGCGGGATGCGCACTCCACGTCTGCCTGATCGGGCTCGCGCTCGCCGCCTCGTCCGCCGGCGCGACCCGGGGCGAGTTGGTGTCCGTGTCGGCCGCACCGAACGGCGCGAAACGGATGCTCTATCGGATCGGACCGTTCCCGGTGGTGCCGGGCCAGAACGAGATCGGCAACCGGGTCTTTCGGGGAGAAGCCGCAGGTCGACGGCTGGATCACGCGCTTCCGGCCGGACCTCGTCTACACCAACGGGCGGGTGCCGGGCGTGGACGTGATCCACCTGCACCACGGCGTCTGGCTCAACCTGAGTCGCCGGGACGTCACCTGGCCCGGGCTGCCGGAGCGGTTCTTCGCAGCCGGCGAGGAGAAGACGATCACCACGTTCCCGAAGGGCTACGGCTACCGCTACCGCGCGTCGGACACGTGGCTCCTCAACCACATGATCCACAACCTCACCCCCGTGCCGACCGAGGTCTACATGGTCTACGAGATCGACTTTATCCCCGACACGTCGCCCGCGGCCCGTGGGCTCCGGCCCGTCACGCCGCTGTGGCTCGACGTCGAGAACGGCAGCGGCTATCCGGTGTTCGACGTGAGGAAGGGGAGCGGGTCGGGCGGCCGCTTCACCTACCCGACCGACGCGAGGAACCCCTACGCCGGGCGCGGACGCCGGAACGAGTGGGTCGCGGACCGGAACGGCGTGCTCGTGGCGACGGCCGGCCACCTGCACCCGGGCGGCCTGCACACGGACCTCTACCTGAAGCGACGCGGCGAGCGGATCCGCAGCGCCGCATGCGACCGGCGCCCGAAGGGCGCTGTCCGCAGGCGCTGCGTCCGCAACGCGCCGCGCGGCCGTGGCAGCCGGGCGCACCTGTTCCGGTCGAAGGCGCGCTACTTCGAGCCGGCGGGGGCGGTGTCCTGGGACGCGGCGATGACCGGCACGCGGCCGGACTGGCGCGTGAAGGTCCGGCGTGGCGACGTGCTCTCGATCACCGCCACCTATGACTCGAGCCGGGCGGCCTGGTGGGAGTCGATGGGGATCATGATCACGTACATGGCCGACCGCGGGCCCGGGCGGGATCCGTTCAAGCGGCGGGTGAACTACCCGGGCCAGCCGACGCACGGCCACCTGGCGGAGAACAACAATCATGGCGGTGGGCCAGGTGGCCTGCCGAACCCACTCCGCATGCGGGACGGGGTGACCGTCAGCGGGCCGCTCGACGTCCTCGACTTCAAGTTCACGCTCGGCGACCTCAGCCTGCCGGGCGCGGCCGGCCGTCCGCCGGTGGTGAAGCGGGGCCAGTCGATCACGTTCCGCAACGTGGACGACCCGAGGGCGATCTACCACTCGATCACCTCCTGCAAGCCGCCCTGCAACCGGGCGACCGGCATCGCGTACCCGATCGCCGACGGGCCGGTCCAGTTCGAGTCCGGCACGCTGGGATCGGCGGTGCCGCCCGCAACCGGGCGGCTCGAGTGGCGGACGCCGCGCAACCTCGATCCCGGCACATACACGTACTTCTGCCGGATCCACCCGTTCATGAGGGGCGCGTTCCGGGTGAAGTGAGGTCGCGCCCGCGGGAGCGGGCGGGCGTTACGCTTCGCCGCGCGATGGCGGAGCGTGAGGAGAGGTCCGGGACGTCGGCGGCGGCGGCCGCCGCCGAGCAGGTCCGGGCGATCGTGGAGGCGGCCGAGCAGAGCGCGACGGCCCTGGAAGCTGCGGCCCGCGAGGACGCCGCCCGGATCCGTGCGGAGGCGGAGGCCGACGCGTCCGCGAAGCGCGAGGCGGCGGAGCGCCTGACCGAGCGCGCCGGCGAGCTGGAGCGGCGCCTGGACGAGTTGACGGCCGGAGTGCGTGCCGCGGTGGACGGCCTGAAGCAGGACCTGGCCGCGCTGCGGGCAGGGGCGGCGGAGCCGGCTGCGACTGCGGCCCCGGCTGCGGCGCCGGCTGAGAAAGCGGCCCTGGCTGAGACTGCGGCCCCGGCTGAGACTGTGGCTCCGCCTGAGGCAGCCGCTGCTGGCGAGCTGGCCGGCCCCGCTGAGGAGGTCGATCCGACGATCGCCACGGCCGAGGAGGTCGCGGCGCGGACGCCGGACGTGGCGGGTGCGCCGGACGAGTCGGCCCCGGCGCCCGACCGCGAGCCGGACGCTCCGGAGCAGCCTGCGCCGGCCGACTCCCCGGCGGCGGCCGCGCCCGCAGCCGCGCCCGAGGGCGCGCGCGTCCTCGCCCTCAAGATGGCCCTCGACGGCACTCCGCGGGAGGAGACCGCCCGCTACCTCCGCGAGAACTTCGAGCTCGACGACCCCGAGCGTCTCCTCGACGAGGTCTACGCGCGGGCCGGCGGCTGAGCCGCGGCCGGCGCGAGCAGAGTCACCGGGCCGGCGACGCCAGCTCCACCAGGTTGCCGTCGGCGTCCTTCACGTACGCCAGGTCCTGGCCCCACGGCTTCGTCTGCGGCGGGGTCACCGGCTCGGCGCCCCCTCGGACCGCGCGGTCGTACGCCCCCGCCACGTCCTCGGTCACGAAGCACACCTCGAACGCCGTCACAGCGCCGTCCGGCCGCCGGAAGGCGTCCGGCAGGTTGGACTCCGCGAGCTCATGCGAGGCGAACGACAGCGTGGTCTCGCCGGTGTCCAGCTCCGCGTAGTCGCCGCTCTCGTGGACGAAACGCCGCCGCTGCCCGAACGCGCGCTCGTAGAGCTCGACGCTGGCCGCGACGTCCCGCACGTAGAGAATCGTGTACCCGAACCGCATCGCCCGGACAGACGCTAGCGGGCGCCGGTCAGGCGCTCTTGCCGTCGAGACGGTCCAGCACCCGGAAGAGGGCCTGACGCTGCGCCCGCATCTCATCCACGAACTCTCGTCTATGCGCCCTCCCGTCCACGACGAGGTCGTACGTGCGTGCCCGTACCTCCTCGCTCCGCCGGCGGCCCTCCTCAGATGCCGTATTCAGGCGCGCGATCATTGCGTCCGTCGCCTTCTCGTGCCGCAGCAGCAGCTGCCGCATGAACTCGCGGTCCTCGGGCTCCATGCTCAAGGTAATTCTTGCATGGTCCGGATTCGCCCCTGAGGGCCCGAGTCGGCCGGTCTCACCCCGGCCGGTTCCGCGCCGCCCGGTACTTCCCCGACACCACCCCGGCCACCGCTGCCTCGGCCGGCTCGAACGACTGCCGCCGCCCCTTGCACTCCTGGACGAGCCCGTAGTACACGCTCCGCCCCGTCCGGTTGAGCGTCTCCTTCGCCACGATCTTCCGCAGCTCCGGCACCTGGGCGAGGGCGAACTCCGCCTTGATCACCAGCCGCGACGCCTCCGGGGACCTCGGCTGCGCCGCGAGGTCCGCGCAGGTCACGAGATAGGGGTTCCGGGCCACCTCCCGGACGTGCTGCGGGTCGGGCTCGACGCGCGCGATGCGCTGGCCCACGTCGTCCTGCTCGTCGTCGCCGCACCCGGCCAGAGCGAAAAAAGCCGCAAGCACCGGGATGATCGCGCGCCGCACGCCCGGAAGGCTAGAACAGGCGTGTGGGAACATCCGTTCGATCCTGACCCGGCTCTACACTCGTTATCCGCGTGAGCCAAAGTGGTGAAATCGTCGTTTCGGGGGCCCGCGAGCACAACCTCAAGGACCTCCATCTGAGGCTGCCGCGCAACTCGCTGATCGTGATCACGGGGCTGTCAGGGTCGGGAAAGTCGAGCCTCGCCTTCGACACGATCTACGCCGAGGGCCAGCGGCGCTACGTCGAGTCGCTCTCCGCCTACGCCCGCCAGTTCCTCGGCCAGATGGACAAGCCCGACGTGGACTCGATCGAGGGCCTGAGCCCGGCCATCTCGATCGACCAGAAGACCACCAGCCGCAACCCGCGCTCCACGGTCGGAACGGTCACGGAGATCTACGACTACCTGCGCCTGCTCTGGGCCCGGATCGGCCATCCCCACTGCTACAACTGCGGCCGCCCGATCGAGGCCCAGTCGGCCGAGCAGATCATCGACCAGGTGATGACGCTCGAAGAGGGCACCAAGTTCATGGTGATGGCGCCTGTCGTCCGGGGCCGCAAGGGCGAGTACGGCAAGCTCTTCGACGAGCTGCGCTCCGAGGGCTTCACGCGCGTGAAGGTCGACGGCGACCTGCGGCGCCTCGAGGAGGACATCGTCCTCGACAAGAAGTACAAGCACGACATCTCGGTCGTGATCGACCGGCTCGTGATGCGCCCGGACCTGCGCAAGCGCCTGGCGGACAGCGTCGAGACGGCGGTGGCGCGCGCCGAGGGGCTCGTCGACATCGAGCAGGTCGAGTCGGGTGAGATCACCACCTACTCGGACCGCTTCATGTGCCTCCACTGCGGAACCTCGATGCCGGAGCTCGAGCCGCGCATGTTCTCCTTCAACTCCCCGCACGGCGCCTGCCCGCGCTGCACCGGGCTCGGCTCGCAGATGGAGATCGACCCAGAGCTGATCGTGCCGGACCCGTCGCTCACGCTCAACGACGGCGCGATCCTGCCCTGGTCCACGAGCGCCTCGAACTACTACGAGCAGATGACGCAGGCGATCGCGGACAAGTGGGAGGTGGACATGGACACCCCCTGGGAGGACCTCTCCGAGGAGGTGCGCCGCTGCTTCCTGTACGGCACGAACGGCGACAAGATCTACATCACGTACCGCAACCGGTACGGGCGCAAGCGCTCGTACATGACCACCTTCGAGGGCATCGTCCCCAACCTCGAGCGCCGCTACCGCGAGACCGACTCGGACTGGTCGCGCGAGAAGATCGAGGAGTACATGACGCTGCGCCC
>JBKGUS010000483.1:0-16441 GCA_046462295.1 Thermoleophilaceae bacterium
GGCGACATGGGCTTCGACATCGTCCACTTCAACCTCCACAAGACGTTCACGCAGCCGCACGGAGGGGGCGGGCCCGGAGCAGGGCCGATCGCGGTGTCTGATCGCATCGAGCCGTTCCTTCCGACCCCCCAGGTCGTGCAGGCCGATGACGGCTCGTTCGACCTCGACCACGACCGCCCCAAGTCGATCGGCAAGCTGCGCGGCTTCCAGGGGAACTTCGGCGTGTTCGTGCGCTCCTATGCGTACATCTGCTCGCTGGGGAGCGACGGCCTCGAGGAGGCGTCGAAGGTCGCGGTGCTGAACGCGAACTACCTGAAGGCGAGGCTCGCGGAGGAGGGGATCGGCGAGTACCTTCCCATCGCCTTCGACCGCACCTGCATGCACGAGTTCGTGCTCTCGGGGAGCGAGGCGAAGCAGCAGCTCGACATCAGGACGCTCGACATCGCGAAGCGGATGCTCGACCACGGCGTGCACCCGCCGACCGTGTACTTCCCGCTGCTGGTGGACGAGGCGCTGATGATCGAGCCCACCGAGACCGAGACGAAGGAGCGCCTGGACGACTTCGCCGACGTGGTGCGCTCGATTCTGGAGGAGGCGGCGGAGGACCCGCAGATCGCGAAGAACGCGCCCTACACGACGCCGGTGAGGCGACTGGACGAGGCGGGCGCCGCCAAGCGGCCGGTGGTGCGCTGGCGCCCGCAGGAGGAGAACCCGGGCGACGCCGAGCGCGCCAGGAAGGCGCCCGCGAGTGGCTCGGGGGCGATGTGATGGCCGGCCTCGGCGGCATTCGCCCCCAGTCGCGCGACGTCTCTCGCCGGCGGGACCGTCAGGCGTCCTGGGTCCTCGTCGCAACCGCCCTGATTAGCGTCCTCTTCTTCTATCCGCTGGCCCTCGTCCTCGCGGTCGTCGCCACGGCCTACGCCTGGGTGTCGGGCGAGGAGCGCGCCGTCGTCGCCGGAGCCCTCGTGCTGCTGCTCACCCTGATGCTGCTCCTGTTCGGGGCGGGCGGCGGGTTGGACGGCGGTCTGCTGGACCAATAGCATCGCCCGCATGGACTCCGCCCCCGCCGGCACGGTCGCCGAGGAGGCGATCACCCCTGCCGAGCTGCGCCTCGCCGCCCGCAACCACGGGCTCCCGCTGGAGGCGCTCCGCTACCCGATCACCCCGGCCGGCCTCCACTACCTCCTGATCCACTACGACATCCCGGCCGTCGAGCCGGGCGACTTCCGGCTCGAGGTCCGCGGCGCCGTCGAGCGCCCGCTCAGCCTGTCCCTGGACGGCCTGCGTGCCCGCGAAAGGGTCTCGCTGCCCGTCACCTTCGAGTGCGCCGGCAACGGCCGTGCCCTGCTCGCGCCGCGCCCGCTCAGCCAGCCCTGGCTGACCGAGGCGGTCGGCACCGCCGAGTGGACGGGCACCCCCTTGCGTCCGCTCCTCGACGAGGCCGGGGTCGGCGAGAGGGCCGTCGAGGCGCTCTTCACCGGGCTCGACCGCGGCGTCGAGGGCGGCGTCCCGCAGGCCTACGAGCGCTCGCTGGCGCTGGCCGACACGGACGAGGCCCTCCTCGCGTACGAGATGAACGGGGCGCCGCTGCCGCCCCAGCACGGTTACCCGCTTCGGCTGATGGTGCCGGGCTGGTACGGCATGACGAACGTCAAGTGGCTGGCCCGCATCACCCTGCTCGAGGAGCCCTTCCAGGGCTACCAGCAGGCCGTGGGATACCGCCTGTACGACGCCGCGGGCGTGGCCGGTGAGCCCGTCACCCGCATGCTGCCCCGCTCGCTGATGGTCCCGCCCGGCGTGCCCGACTTCCTGACACGCGAGCGCACGCTCGAGCCCGGCCGCGTGACCCTCACCGGCCGAGCGTGGTCCGGCCACGGCCCGATCGAGAGCGTGGAGGTCTCGACCGACGGGGGCGCGACCTTCGCGCCGGCCCTCCTCGACGAACCGCTGGGCGACTCCGCCTGGCGCGGATGGCGCTTCGAATGGGACGCCCGCCCCGGCGCGCACGTGCTCTGCTCACGCGCCACCGACGCGGCCGCCAACAGCCAGCCGCTCGAGCCGGCGTGGAACCTGAAGGGCTACGCGAACAACGCCGTGGACCGCATCCCGGTCACGGTCGCGGCGCGCGGATCGGCTTAGACTGCCGCGCTCCGTGCGCATCTTCTCCGGCATCCAACCGACCGGCCGCAAGCACGTCGGCAACTACATCGGGGCGATCCGCGGCTGGGTGGATGGCCAACACCGCGGCAATCCGACAATCCACTGCATCGTGGATCTCCATGCGACCAGCGTCGCGTACGACCCTGCGGCGCTGCCCGGCTATGTGCTCGACACCACGGCGATGCTGATTGCAGCGGGGCTGGACCCGGAGCGCTGCATCCTGTTCCGCCAGTCCGACGTTCGCGAGCACACCGAGCTGTGCTGGCTGCTCTGCGCGGTCACCCCATACGGCGACCTCCAGCGCATGCACCAGTTCAAGGAGAAGTCCGAGCGCGAGCGGGAGCTCGTCCGCACCAGCCTGTTCCTCTACCCGGCGCTCCAGGCCGCCGACATTCTGCTGTACAAGACCGACGAGGTCCCGGTCGGGGATGACCAGCGTCAACACGTCGAACTCTCCCGCGAGATCGCGCGCCGCTTCAACGCCATCTACGGCGAGGTCTTCGTCGAGGCGGACCACGTGATCCCCGACGTGGGGGCGCGAATCATGGACCTCCAGGACCCGGGGGCCAAGATGTCGACGAGCTACGGGACAGACGCCGGCTTGATCTTCATCGACGACGAGCCGGACGCCATCCGCCGCAAGCTGAAGCGGGCCCAGACCGACTCGGGCTCCGAGATCGTGCGCGCCCCCGACAAGGCCGGAATCTCCAACCTGATCGAGATCCTGGCCGTCACCCGGCAGGTTGCGCCCGAGGAGGTCGAGCGCGAGTTCGCCGGCCAGGGCTACGGGGCCTTCAAGGAGGCGGTGGCGGAGGCGCTCGTCGAGATGCTCGCGCCCGTTCGAGAGCGGTACCGGGAGCTGCGCGCGGACGAGCCGGGCCTCGAGCGGACCCTCGCGATGGGCGCCGAACGGGCCCGCTCGATCGCGCGCGACACGATGGCCGAGGTCCGGCCGCTGATGGGTATCGGGCCGGCTGCCGTCGGGCGGCCCGACTAGCCTGTCGGCGGCGATGTCCCTCGCGACGCTCGACCTGGACCTGGAGGTCTTCCACGGCCCGTTCGACCTGCTCCTGACGCTCGTCTTGAAGGAGGAGGTCGACCTGCTCGAGGTCGACCTCGCAGAGGTGGTGCTCGCCTACGTCGAGCACCTCGAGCGCGCCGGCGAGCTGGACCTCGAAGCGGCCACTGAGTTCCTGGTGCTGATCGCGGCCCTGCTCGAGCTGAAGTCGCGGCTGATGCTCCCGCAGGAGGACGAGGAGGGACTCGACCTCGAGCCGCGCGAGGCCGCCGAGGAGCTGCTGGCCCGCATGCTCGAATACCACCGCTACCGAGCCGCGGCGGAGCACCTCCGCGAGCGGCTGGCCGCCGAGCACGGCCACCGCTACCGCTCGCCGCCGCTGCCGCCCGAGCTGCGCCGCATCTCGATCGAGCACGCCGAGGCGGCCTACGATCCCGAGCTCCTCGCCCGCGCCGTCGGCGACCTCCTGCAGACGCCGCCGCCACTCGACCTCACCCACGTGCGCCGGCCCGCCGTGTCGGTCGAGCAGCGCCTGCGGCATCTCCGCGACCTGCTGGCCAGCCGCAGCCGCTTCTCGTTCGACGACGCCGTTCAGGGCACCGACCGGCTCACCGAGGCCGTCACCCTGTTCGCGCTGCTCGAGCTCTACAAGGCGGGCGAGGCGAAATGGGAGCAGGAGGTGCCGTTCGGGCCGATCACGGTGGTGCCGGCCACCCCGGATGCGCTGCCGGCCGACGGCAAGCGCGCCGAGGGCGCAGCGTGAACGATCTGGCCCGCACCGTCGAGGCGCTCCTCTTCCTCTCGCCGGAGCCGGTCTCGGTCGAGCGGCTCGCCGACGCCGCCGAGGTCTCCGAGGGCGAGATCGTCGAGGCGCTCGCCCGGCTCCGCGAGCACTACGCGGAGGGTTACCGCGGGGTCGTGCTGCGCGAGGTCGCCGGCGGCTTCACGCTCGCCACCGACCCGGTCGCCGAGCGCGCCGCCCGCCGGCTCCTGGCGCGCCCGCGCACGCCGCCGCTCACCCAGGCGCAGGCCGAATGCCTGGCAATCGTCTCCTACCTGCAGCCGGTCTCCCGGCCCGAGATCGCACGCATCCGCGGCGTGGCCTCCGAGTCCGCCGTCGGCACGCTGCTCGAGCGTGGTCTGATCGACGAGTCCGGGCGCTCCCGCTTCGGGGCCACGCTCTACCGCACCACTGAGCTGTTCGAGAAGCTGTTCGGCCTGTCGGGCCTCGACGCGCTCCCCGACCCGTCCGCGTTCGACCCCTCACCCGATGACGAGGGCGAGCTCAGAGAACGCCTGCTCAGAGCGGGCGAACAGCGCTCCGGCTGACGTAATAGTCGGCCTCGTTTTGCCGATAAGGATCAGGTGCAGCCGACCCGAACCGCCCCGACGGAGGCCGAGCGCATCGTCAGCCTCAACCCGGTCCTGCTGGCGAGTGCCGACCAAGACCTCCGCTTCATACACCTGAACCCAGCTTGGGAACGGGCGCTCGGCTGGCAGCCTGAAGACCTGGCGGGCGGCCGGCTCGTCGACCTGGTCCATGCTGAGGACCGCGGCGCCCTGGTCGACGCCCCGTCCACGAACGGCGGCAGCGAGCGGGCCTTCGAGTGCCGCATGGGCACCCGCGACGGGCGCTGGTGCTGGATCTCCATGGTGCTTCGCTGGGAGGACGACCGCTGGTACGTCGCGGCACGGGACACCACCGAGCGGCACGAACGCCTGGCCGAGGCGCAGCGGGTGGCCGGTCTCGGCAGCTTCGAGATGGACGTGTCGACGGGGGCGATGTGGTGGTCCGATCAGCTCTACGACATCTACGGGCTGGACCGGAAGGCCTTCCAACCCACCCTCGAGGAGGTCCTGACGCTCGTGCATCCCCAGGATCGCACGAGGGTGACGGCGGCCCACGCGCAGGTGCTCGAGGGCATCGCCGGGGAGCACGCCCTCGACGTGCGGATCACGCGCCCTGACGGCCAGATCCGCGAGCTGCACGCCCGCTCCAGGCCGGTACACGACGAGAGCGGGGCAATCGTGCGGGTGGTCGGCACCGCACAGGACGTGACCGACCGGCGCCTCGCCGAGCGGCGCCTCGCGGAGCGCGAGGCTCAGCTGCGCGCGCTGGTCGAGCAGGTCCCCGCCATCGTCTACACGGCCGGGCTCGGCGAGAACGCGCCGTGGGACTACGTCAGCCCGCAGATCGAGACCCTGCTCGGGTACTCGCCGGAGGAGTGGGCGGGCCGGCGCGAGCTCTGGTGGGAGGCCCTCCACCCGGACGACCGCCACGCCGCGCTCGAGGACGAGCAGGGAAGTGCGCGGCCCGGCGGGCGGCTGCGTTCGGAGTACCGCCTGCGCCGGCGTGACGGCGGCTGGGTCTGGGTGCGCGACGAGGCCACCGTGATCGAGAACGAGCACGGCGAGCTCCGCTTCCAGGGCGTCCTGTTCGACATCACCGAGCGCAAGCGGGCGGAGGCCGAGGTCCGCGCGAAGCACACGCAGCTCCAGGCGATCATCGACAACTCGCCACTGATGATCTGGGCCAAGGACCGCGAGTTCCGCTACCTGTTCGCGAACCTCGAGCACGGCGCGCTCGGTCCCGGCGACGGGGCGTCGATCGTCGGCCGCCGCGACAGCGACTTCCTTCCGGCCGAGGAGGCCGAGCTGTTCGTGTCGAGCGACCGCGAGGTGCTCGAGACGGGCCGCGCCGTCCAGGTGGAGCAGCGCGTTCAGGTACAGGGACGCGAGCGCTGCTACCTGGTCCAGAAGTTCCCACTTCGGGACGAGGACGAGGTCTACGGCGTGTGTGGAATCGCGATCGACATGACCGAGCGCCAGGAGCGCGAGGAAGCGCTGCGCTCGAAGGTCGAGTGGTCGTTCCGGCTCAGGAACGCGATCGCGAACGACCGGCTCGTCCTACACAGCCAGCCGATCGTGGAGCTGGAGAGCGGCGGGGTCGTGCTGGAGGAGCTGCTCGTCCGGATGCTGGGCGACGACGGCCAGCTGATCATGCCCGGCGCGTTCCTCCAGCCCGCGGAGCGCTTCGGCCTCGCGCCGGCGATCGACCGCTGGGTGATCGCGCGGGCCGCAGAGATCGCGCGCGAGCGGCGCGTGGAGGTCAACCTATCGGCCCAGAGCATCGGCGACCCGAGCCTGCCCGACTTCGTCGAGGCCCGGCTGACCGGGGCGGGCGCCGACCCCGGCAACCTGGTCTTCGAGATCACGGAGACCGCGGCCGCAGAGGACCTCGACGAGGCCCGCCGGCTAGCGGAGCGGCTCGCCGAGCTGGGCTGTGGCTTCGCCCTCGACGACTTCGGGACCGGCTACGGCAGCTTCACTTACCTGAAGCACCTGCCGGTCCGGTACATCAAGATCGACACCGAGTTCGTGCGCACGCTGCGCGCCGACTCGCCCGATCGCCAGGTGGTCAGCGCGATCGTGGACGTGGCCCGCAACTTCGGCATCGAGACGATCGCCGAGGGCGTGGAGGCCGAGGAGACGGCCGAGCTGCTCGGCGCGCTGGGCGTCCACTACGCGCAGGGCTACCACTTCGGGCGCCCGGCGGCGCTCTAGTCCTTACCCTGAGCAGCCGGCCGATCCGGCTGCTTCGGGCCTCAACCGGCCGCGAGCTCGAGCCGCGCCTCGCGGAACTCCGCGGCCACGTCCTCGAGCGTCTGCAGCATCGCGTCGCTGGCCGGTGAGGCGTAGGCGTCCTCGAGCCGGGCGGCCCAGATCCGCCGCGCGGGCGGGTCGGTCAGCCGCCGCGCCACCACGCCGGGGTGGAGCGTCGTGAGCGCGAGCTGTGGGAGGAGCGTGACGCCCACCCCGGCCGCCACCAGCGCCTGCGCCGCCATCGTCTCGTCCGCCTCGAATGCCACGTGCGGCTCGAAGCCCGCCTCGCGGCAGACGCTCTCTGTGATCTTCCGGCAGCCGCACACCGAGGTGGACGCGACGAAGTGCTCCTCGGCCAGGTCGGACAACGAGAGCCGCCGGCGGCCGGCGAGCGCGTGGCCTTCCGGCAGGATCGCGTCGTAGCGGTCGTCCAGCAGGTGCGTGAGCGACAGCTCGCGGGCCAGCAGCCCCGGCGTCGACTCGTGGTCGTACACGAGCGCCAGGTCCACCTCGCCGCTCTTCAGCCGCTCCCCGGCCTCCTCCGGCTCGGCCTCGAGCATCGACAGCTCGACCTGCGGGTGCCGCTCGTGGAAGGCGGCCACGGCGCGCGGGGCGAGCGTGGACCCGCCGCTCTGGAAAGAGATCAGGCGCAGGCGGCCGCCGCGCAGCCCGGCGAGCGCGGCGAGGTCCTGCTCGGCGCTCTCGATGCGGGCGAGGATCGCGTCGGCGTGGCCGACCAGCACGCGTCCCGCATCGGTGAGGCGCACGCCGGTGCGGCGGCGCTCGACCAGCTGCGTACCCGCCTCGCGCTCGAGCGCGGCCACATGCTGGGACACCGCCGACTGCGTGAAGCTGAGCGCCTCGGCCGCCGCCGAGAAGGAGCCGCGGGCGGCGACCTCGCGCAGGACGCGCATGCGGCGGACGTCGAGCATCAGCAAAGCTTATCGCTCGCCCAAGGTCTCTTCATTTGGACTGATGGCCGTCGTCTGGCATCCTCGAAGCGGATGTCGCGCCGCTCCTGGGTCATGTTCATGTCGCTCGCGGCGCTGTGGGGGGCCAGTTACCTCTTCATCAAGGTCGCGCTGGAGGACGACCTCGCGCCGGCGTTCATCGTCTTCGCCCGCACCGCGCTGGCCGCCCTGGTGCTGCTGCCGGCGGCAGCTCATCTGGGCGCGCTCGCGGGCGTGCGTGAGCGCCTCGCTCCGCTGTTCGTGCTCGGCCTGATCCAGGTGACCGGCCCGTTCATGCTGATCACGATCGGCGAGCAGGAGATCTCGTCGTCGCTCACCGGGATCCTCGTCGCCGGCGCGCCGATCTTCACCTTCCTGCTGGCGTTCGCGCTGGAGGGGGAGGAGCGCGCGACACCGCTTTCGCTGGCGGGCGTGGCACTCGGAATCGCGGGCGTCGCGCTGCTGCTCGGCGTGGACGCCCCGGGCGGGACCGCGGCGCTGGTCGGCGGGCTGCTCGTCGTGCTGGCGACGACCGGCTACGCGGTGGGCGCCTGGTTCCTCAAGCGGCGCGTGCCGGGCGTGCACCCGGTCGGCGCCGTGGCCACCACCTGCGCAGCCAGCGCGCTGATGACGCTACCGGTGGCGCTGCTGTCAGTGCCGGACCACGTGCCCAGCCTCGAGGCCTCGGCGTCGCTCGTGGTGCTCGGAGTGGGCGGAACCGGGATCGCGTTCGTCCTCTTCTACACGCTGGTCGGGCTGAACGGCCCCCGCACCACCTCGCTCGTCGCGTACGTGGCGCCCGGCTTCAGCGTGATCTACGGCGTGGTGCTGCTCGACGAGAGCTTCGGCATCACGACGCTAGCCGGGCTGGTCCTGATCGTCGGAGGATCCTGGCTCGCTGCCAACGGGGGCACGCGCCGCGAGCTGGCCGCAGGCGGCGTCGATGTCACGGCCGCGGGTCAGGCGCACGGTCGTCCTGACCCCGCGCTGCTCGAGGGCGGCGCGGAACGCGCCGATCGCGTCACGGCCTGAGCCGCTGAACCCCGCCTCTGTGGGGTTATATGGGATGAGGTTGACCTTGAAGGCATTGCGCGGCTGGAGCAGGTCGGCAAGCGCGACCGCCTGCTCGTAGCGGTCGTTCACCCCGTCGAGCATCAGGTACTCCACGAACACCTGGCGCCGGCGCCGCTCGTGCCAGCGCCGGCAGGCGTCGAGCACGTCGCGCAGCGGGTAGCGCTCGTTCACCGGCATGAGCTCCGAGCGGAGCGCCTCGTCGGCGGCGTGCACGGAAAGCGCGAGCCGCACAGGCGGGCCCTCGCGCGTCAGCCGCTCGATGCCGGGGATCCAGCCCACGGTCGAGATCGCGGTGTTCGACGTCGCTATGCCGACCTCCGGGAGCCGCTCGCAGGCCTCGAGGACGGCGTCCATGTTCATCAGCGGCTCACCCATCCCCATGAACATCGCATGGTTGACCGGTTCCGCGCGGCGGAAGTGGAGCGCCTGGTCCACGATCTCCGACGCCGTCAAGTTGCGTCCGAACTTCATCCGCCCCGTGGCGCAGAAGGTGCAGGTCAGCGGACAACCCGACTGGCTCGACAGGCACAGCGAGCGGCGGCCGTCGCGGTAGCGCATCAGCACGGCCTCGACCGGGCGTCCATCGGTCGTCTCGAACAGCGCCTTCTCGGTGCCGTCGCGGGCGAGGGCCTCGCGCACCAACCGTAGGGTCGAGTAGGGGACCTCGCCGGCAAGCGCCTCGCGCAGGTCGCGCGGCAGGTTCGTCATCTCCTCGTAGGAGGACGCGCCGCGCGCGGCCCACTCCCAGACCTGGCGGGCGCGGAAGCCGGGCTCGCCGCGCGCGCCGAGCCGTTCGCTCAACAATTGGAGGTCCATCCGGATGAGAGTTTGGCTAAAGGCGGCACTTACGACTGCCGAACGCGTTTAAAGCGATGGAGATGGCGGATCCCGCGCGCGACACCACGCCCTCCCTGGGCGAACCCCTCCTCGACGCTGTGCTCGACGCGGCGGCGTCGCTGATCGTCGTGGGGGACAACGAGGGGCGGCTGCTGTGCTGGAACCGGGCCTGCGAGCAGCTGAGCGGCTATACGGCCGAGGAGATCGGACACTCGCCGGCGATCCTGGACAAGCTGGTCGTCGAGGCTGACAGGGAGAGAGCCGGCAGCGTCGTCGACTCCCTCGCCCGCGGGGGGTCGCCGGTTCTCCTGGAGACGCGCTGGCGCACGCGCAGCGGCGACGTGCGGCTCATTTCCTGGTCTTGCACGGGGGTGACTGCGCCCGACGGCACCATCACCCACGTGGTGGCCACCGGCATCGACGTGACCGAGCGCCGGCGGCTGGAGCGGCGCCTCCGCCACCTCGCCGACCACGACGACCTCACCGGCCTGATCAACCGGCGGCGCTTCCAGGAGGAGCTCCAGCGCCACCTCGCCGAGGGGCGGCGCTACGGCCTCAGGGGCGCGCTGCTCTTGCTCGACCTGGACGGCTTCAAGGAGGTCAACGACAACCACGGGCACAGCGCCGGCGATCGCGTGCTGTGCGCCGTGGCAGACGCCCTGCGATCCCGCCTGCGGGCGAGCGACGTGGTGGCGCGCCTCGGCGGTGACGAGTTCGCTGTCCTGCTCCCGCGCGAGACGCCCGCCGAGGCGGAGCTCGTTTGCCGGTCGCTCGAACACGCGATTCCCGCGGAGGTGTCGGTGCCCGGAGACCGCCGCATCGAAGTCAGCGTGGGCTTCGCTCCGTTCGCCGACGGAGTGGAGTCTGTTGACGACGTGCTCACCGCGGCGGACGCCTCGATGTACGCGGCCAAGCATGGCCGCCCGCGCCAGCTGGGCCGCGCCGACGCGTCCGGCTGACCCTGCCACGCTTCCGGGCGTGCGCCTCGCCAAGTACCTCGCCCACGCGGGCGTCGCCTCGCGGCGCGCGGCCGAGCGGCTGATCGCGGAGGAGCGGGTGACCGTGGGCGGCGAGGTCGTGACGGACCCGGCGCGCGACGTGGACGAGAGGAGCGCCGTCGCCGTCGACGGCCGTGCGGTCGAGCCCGAGCCGCGCGAGGTCCACGCGCTGAACAAGCCGGCCGGAGTGGTCTCGACGGCGCGCGACACGCACGGGCGCCCCACCGTCGTCGAGCTGGTGAGGTCGCGCCGGCGGCTGTACCCGGTCGGCCGCCTCGACGCCGACAGCACCGGACTGATCCTGCTCACCAACGACGGCGAGCTGGCCGAGCTGCTCACCCACCCGCGCTACGGGCTCGAGAAGGTCTACCGGGCGCGCGTCCGGCCTGGGCGGGTGTCGCCACGGGCCCTGCAGGCGCTCCGCGAGGGGGTGGAGCTCGACGATGGGCGAACGGCCCCGGCCCGGGCGCGCCAGGTCGCCCCGGGCGTGCTCGAGCTCGCGATCCGGGAGGGCCGCAAGCGCCAGGTGCGGCGAATGTGCGAGGCGGTCGGCCACCGCGTGGTCGAGCTGGAGCGGGTCGCGTTCGGGCCGCTCGGCCTACGCGGCCTCGACCCCGGGAAGAGCCGGCGGCTGAAGGCCGCCGAGGTGGAGCGGCTGCGGAGAGCGGCACGGCGCTGACAGAATGCCGCGCCGTGAAGCTGCGAGCGCTACGGGGCGCGATCACCGTCGACGAGAACGAGGCGGAGGCCATCCTGTCCGCAACCACGGAGCTGGTGAGCGAGGTGATGGAGCGAAACGCCCTGTCGCCCGACGAAGTGGTCAGCTGCATCTTCACGTGCACGGACGACCTGAACGCGGAGTTCCCGGCTGTCGCCGCGCGCCGGATGGGGCTCAGCGCCGTGCCCCTGCTCTGCGCCCGCGAGATCGACGTGCCGGGATCGCTCCCTAGGGTTATTCGCCTGATGCTGCATTGCTACGCGGACGCTCCGGCGAAGCACGTCTACCTGCGCGGTGCCGTGTCGCTGCGCCGCGACCTGGAGGGCGCTCAGTGACCGCCGCTTCCCGAGCCACGGAAAGCCGGCGGCTGTGACCATCGAGTTCAACCGCCGCCTCGAGGACATCCCGGTCTACCCGGCGGCCTCCACCTACGCCTTCGAAGGCGAGCTGGTCAAGCTGGCCTCCAACGAGACGCCGTTCGCGCCGCACCCGCAGGTGCTCGAGGCGGTGGAGGCCCACCTGCGCACGCTGAACCGCTACCCGGACCCCGAGAAGGCGGCGCTGCGAGGGCGCATCTCCGAGCGCACGGGCGTCCCGGTCGGGCGCATCGCGATCGGCAACGGCTCGTGCGAGCTGCTGCTCTCCGCCGCCGAGGCGATGCTGGAGCCCGGGGCGGAGGTCGTGTACGCCTGGCCGTCCTTCTCGATCTACCCGCACCTGGCGGCGATGTCCGGCGCTCGGGCGGTCACTGTGCCTCTTAGCGACGCCGGGGAGCACGACCTCGAGGCCATGGCGCGCGAGATCACTGCCGCGACGCGGATGGTGATCGTCTGCAACCCGAACAATCCGAGCGCGACCGCGCTGGCGCCGGCGGTCATCGACGCCTGGGTGGCGGAGCTGCCGCGCCACGTGGCGGTGGTGCTCGACGAGGCCTACGTCGAGTTCTCCTCGCTCCAGGATCCGGACGACTCGCTCGACCTACTCGGGCGCCACCCCAACCTCGTCGTGCTGCGGACCTTCTCGAAGGTCTACGGCCTCTGCGGGCTGCGCGTCGGCTACTCGCTCGGCTCGGAGTCCTTCCGGCTGGCCGTGGACCGCGTGCGGCAACCCTTCTCGGTCAACGCGCTCGCCCAGGCCGCCGCCGTCGAGGCGCTCGGGCACCAGGACGAGGTGGAGCGGCGCGTGGAGCAGAACGCGATCGAGCGCATGCACGTGGAGACGGAGCTCGAGGAGCGCGGCCTCGAGACCACCGACAGCCAGGCGAACTTCTCCTGGGTCGCGCTCGGCGACCGCGACGAGGACGAGATCGTGGACGGCCTGGCCGAGCGCGGCGTGATCGTCAGGGCGGGGAAGGCGCTCGGAGAGGCGGGGCGCATGAGGGTTACGTACGGAACCCGCCACGAGAACGACCGCTTCCTCTCCGCGCTGGACGAGTTGCTCTAGCTGCGGTACAACTCGGACGATGCCGCGGCACGCTCAGCCGATCCCGATGATCAGCGCTCAGCCGAGCGCCGGTCGGCGTGCGTACCGTTATGAGTGGCGATTTATCTAGGCGTCCGGCCGCGCAGCTCACCCCACCCGGACGCCGGATCCAACGGCCGTAGCCACCGCACGAAGGACGTCTGAGAGGCTTAGAAGACGATGACCCCGACTCGCCACCTCCAACAGGTTCGCGACCTGCGCATCGCGCGAACCGCGCCATTGATCGCCCCCGAGGAAGTTCTCGCCGACCTGCCGCTGACCGACGACCAGGCAGAGGTCGTGCTCCGTGGACGTGAGCAGGTCAGCGCGATCATCGACCGCGCCGACGACCGCCTGCTCGTGGTCGTCGGGCCCTGCAGCGTGCACGACGTTGGCGCCGCCCGCGAGTATGCGGAGCTACTGGCGGCGCGAGCGGCCGAGCTGAGCGACGAGCTCTGCATCGCCATGCGCGTCTACTTCGAGAAGCCGCGCACCACTACCGGTTGGAAGGGCATCATCAGCGACCCCCACCTCGACGGCTCCGGGGACGTGAACGCGGGCGTGCGGATGGCCCGCGGGCTGCTGCTCGACGTGCTCGCGCTCGGTGTCCCCGTCGCCGTCGAATGGCTCGATCCGGTCACGCCCCAGTACATCTCGGACACGGTCGCTTGGGGGGCGATCGGTGCCCGTACGGCCGAGAGCCAGACGCACCGGCAGCTCGGCTCGGGCCTGTCGATGCCGGTTGGCTTCAAGAACCGCACCGACGGCAACGTGCAGGTCGCGGTCGACGCCGTCCGCGCGGCCGCCGTCCCGCACGCGTTCGCGGGGGTCGACCTCGGCGGACATCCGGCCATCCTGCACACGACCGGCAATCCCGACTGCCACATCATCCTGCGCGGCGGGCGGGGCGCGCCCAACTACGGCGAAGAGCACGTCGCCGATGCGCTCGCCAAGCTGCGGGCGGCGGCGCTGCCGGAGCGGCTGGTGATCGACGCGTCCCACGACAACAGCAGGAAGGACCACGAGCAGCAGCCTGTGGCGGCCGGCGACGTGGCGGCCCAGGTGGCAGGGGGCAACGGCGCGATCGTCGGACTGATGCTCGAGTCGTTCCTGGTTGCCGGGCGCCAGGACCTTTCGCCCGGTGCCGCGTTGCGCTACGGGCAGTCGATCACCGACGCCTGCATGGACTGGGACACGACATCCGAGGTGCTTGAGGAGCTCGCTACGGCGGTGCAGGCGCGCCGCGGATGAAGATTGCCGTCCTCGGCGTTGGCCTGATCGGCGGTTCGATCGGCCTCGCCGCCCGCGAGTACGTCGAGGGCGCCGAGGTGGTGGGGTACGCGCGCGATCCCGAGCGGCTGCGCGTCGCGCTCGAGCGCGGCGCGATCGATCGCGCGGCGGGCTCCGTCGCGGAGGCGGTGGACGGCGCTGACCTGTGTTTCGCCTGCACGCCCGTGGGCGCGCTGCCCGACCTGGTGCGCGAAGCGCTCGCCGCCGCCGGGCCGGGCTGTGCGGTGACCGACGTCGGCTCGACGAAGCAGAGCCTGCTGGACGAGATCGGCGACCCGCGCTTCGTTGGGGGTCATCCGATCGCCGGCGCCGAGACCGCCGGTGTCGAGCACGCCCGCGGAGACCTGTTCCAGGGAGCCGTGTGGTACCTGTGCCCGCTGCCGAACTCCGAGGGGCTCCTCTACGAGCGCCTGCACCGCTTCGTCGTGGACGTGGGCGCCCGCCCCGTCGCGGTCGACCCGGCGGCACACGACCGTGCGGTCGCGGTCTTCAGCCACCTGCCGCATGTCCTCGCGAACGTCTTGGCCTCGCAAGCCGCCGCCCACGGCGAGACGCTGCACGTGGGCCCGAGCTTCCGCGACATGACCCGCGTGGCCGGCGCCAACACAGCCATGTGGGCCGATATCTACCGGGCGAACCAGGCCGCCATCGTGGAGGAGATCAGGGCGTTTCGCCGGGAGCTCGAGGCCGTGGAGGAGCGGCTGACGGGGGGCGACGTGGCCGACTGGAACGACCGCGCCCGCGAGGACCGGCGCGCACTCCTGGAGGCTGACGTGCCGGGCGGACCCGTACACGAGCTCCGGCTCACGGTGCCGAACCGCCCCGGTATCGTCGCCCAGGTGACGCTGGCGCTCGGAAAGGCGGGGGTGAACATCGTCGACATGGCCCTCGCGCCGGCGGTGGACATGCGCTCCGGCGCGATGACCCTGTGGATCGCCGGCGACGCCCAAGCGGCTCGGGCCGCCGCGCTGATCGGCGAGCTGGGCTTCCCCGTCGCCGAGCAGTGACGACCGGGCGCTTCGAGCCGGGCCGCGCGCTGCGGGGCGACTACGTGCCGCCGCCCGACAAGTCGATCTCGCACCGGGCCGCGTTGTTCGGCGCGATGGCGGACGAGCCGGTGATCGTGCGCAACTACCTCGACTCGCGCGACACGCGTTCCACCATCGACGCGCTGCTGAAGATCGGCGCGGCGATCGACGAGGAGACCGGCGGCACGCTGCTCGTGCGCGGCGTCGGCCTGCGCGCGCCGCTCGAGGCGACCGGCGGGCTGCTCGACGTGGGCAACTCCGGCACGCTGATGCGCCTGCTGCCGGGCTGGCTGGCGGGGCAGCCGGGCGGTGTCTGGACGCTCGACGGCGACGAGTCGATCCGGCGCCGGCCGGTCGACCGGGTGGCGGAGCCGCTGCGCGAGATGGGTGCCCACGTGGAGGCGCGCGAAGGTCGCCTGCCGCCGTTCACCGTGCGCGGCGCCGAGCTGACCGGGATCGAGTACGAGCTGCCCGTGCCGAGCGCCCAGGTCAAGTCGTGCGTGCTGATCGCCGGCCTGCTGGCGGCGGGGGAGACGGCCGTGACGGAGCGGCAGCAGAGCCGGGACCACACGGAGCGCATGCTGCGGCGCGCCCGCGTCCCGTTCACGCGCGAGGGCACGCGGGTGACCGTCTGCCAGGTCGACGAGCTGGAGCTGGACGAGATCGTGGTGCCGGGCGACCCGTCCTCTGCCGCCTTCCTGGTGGCCGCGGCAACCCTGGTGCCCGGCTCGCGAGTGGTGATGGGGAACGTCGCCCTCAACTGGACCCGCACCGGGTTCCTGCGGATCGCCGCGCGGATGGGCGCGGTGATCCTGGGCGACCTGGAGGAGCCCGGCACGGAGGCGGACGACGAGCCGGTCGGGGAGCTCGACGTGGCATCGGCGCCCCTCGAAGGCACCGAGGTCGGGCCGGACGAGGTGCCGCTGGCGATCGACGAGCTGACGCTGGTGGCGCTGCTGGGCGCGTTCGCGGAAGGTGAGACGGTAGTGCGCGGCGCGTCGGAGCTGCGCTTCAAGGAGTCGAACCGGATCGCCGCCGTGGTCGAGGGCCTGAGCGGCCTGGGCGCCGACATCGAGGAGACGCCCGACGGCTTCGCCGTCCGCGGCGACGGCACCCCACTGCCGGGCGGCACGATCGACTCCCGCGGCGACCACCGGATGGCGATGCTCGGCGCGGTGGCCGGCCTGGCCTCGACCGCCGGCGTGGAGGTGACCGGGATGGAGGCGGCGGCGGTGTCATACCCCGGCTTCGAGCGAGACCTGCGCAGTTTGCTGGACTGATCGGCGCCACGCCTCGGCAACCGA
>JBKGUS010000484.1:0-2885 GCA_046462295.1 Thermoleophilaceae bacterium
CCGATGATGGCAGGCCCCCGGACCATCGCCCGCTCGAGCCGCGCGCCCGGCTCCACCACCACGCGGCCCTCCACGCGGGACTCCAAGAGCTCTCCCTCCACGCGGGCCTTCACGTCATCGAGGATCAGGCGGTTGGCCTCGAGGATGTCGTCGACCTTTCCGGTGTCCTTCCACCAGCCCGTGACCACGTGCGGATCCACGCGCAGGCCGGAGTCCACCACCCGCTGGATGGCATCCGTGATCTCGAGCTCGCCGCGCGCGGAGGGCTCGATCGCCCGCGCCGCCTCGAGGATCGCGGGCGTGAACATGTACACGCCCACGAGCGCCAGGTCCGTCCGGGGCTCCGCCGGCTTCTCAACCAGGCGGCTCACGCGCCCGTCGTGGAGCTCGGCCACGCCGTAGCTCTCCGGGTCCGGCACGGGCGTCAGGAGGATCAGCGCGTCGGGCTCGTCGCGGCGGAAGGCGTCGACCAGGTCGGTGATGCCGTCACGGAGCAGGTTGTCGCCCAGGTACATGACGAAGGGGTCGTCGCCGAGGAAGTCCTCGGCGGTAAGCACGGCATGGGCGAGGCCCTTCGGGGCGTCCTGCGTGAGGTAGGTGACGGATACGCCAAAGCGCTCACCGTCGCCCACCGCCGCGCGGATCTCGTCGCCGGTGTCGGGCGACACGATGATGCCCACCTCGGCGATCCCCGCCGCGGCGAGCGACTCGAGGCCGTAGAACAGCACCGGCTTGTTGGCCACGGGGACGAGCTGCTTGGCGCTCGTGTGGGTGAGCGGCCGCAGGCGGGTGCCCTTGCCCCCCGAGAGAATCAGGCCCTTCAGGCCGGCGCCTCGCACGTTCGCGGTCATCGAGTGTGTCGCCCCCGCTCGTTCATCTAGTAGGCGCCGCCCAGCTTGGTGTGGTCCCAGGTCACGACTCGAGTCGGGCGAAAGGTCAGGCCCACGCGCTTCCCGGCCTGCTTCGCGACCATAGCCCTGACCTCGTCGTCCGGGTCGCCCTCGGTGTAGCGCCCGAACAGCTCGAGACCGTACTCGGCGACACGGTCCGGCGCCCGCCCGACGTCCACTTCGCATTCGAGCATGGCGCCTCGCAGCTCGTGGTACCTCACGCCGTCCTCCACCTGGAGTGTGGCGCGCGGGTCGCGCTCGAGGTTCCTCGCCTTCTGGGACTTCGCGTACGTCCAGCCGCGAAGCTCCGTGCCCTGCGGCACGTACCAGAGCGGAACGAGGTGGGGGCGGCCGTGCGGTCCGGCGGTGGCCACGCTCACGATCATCTGCTCGGCCAGGAACCGGCGCAGCTCCTCGTCCGACATCCGGATCTGCTCGCGGCGGGAGGGCATGCCGCGTGGCAGGCTATCCATACCCGATCGGGCCGGCGGAACGCAAGCTCCGGGCGGTTCTGTCAGGTCCCGGGCGTACCGTGCGACGACTCGGATATGGAAGCCGCACAGACACTCCCGCTCACCAGGAGCACCGTCGAGGTCCGCGACGGGCGCGTGGTCGTCGACGGACTGGTGCTCGAGGACCGCACCGTGGTGGAGCTCGTGCGCTCGCGCCTCGAGCAGGGCATCGCCGCCGACGAAAGCGTGCGCGACGCCGTAGAGATCGGCGCGCGCGTGCTCGACCGGGAGGCCACGCAGGCCGAGGTGGACTTCGTGCGCCGTGAGTTCGAGCGGGCCTCCACCGAGGTGGAGCGCGCATTCGCCGAGCGTGCGGAGAAGGTCGCCGGGGCGCTCGAGGAGCAGCTCGAGCAGTTCCTGGGTGCCGACGGTGGCGCCATGACGAAGGCGCTCGACTCCCACGCCGACGAGCTGGCGGAGCTGATCGCGAAGAACTTCGGCGGGGACCGCTCGACCGCGGTGCAGCACCAGCTCCGGGAGCTCGTGGGCAAGCAGCTACAGGACTCGCGCCAGGACCTGCTCAGGCAGTTCTCGGCGGCCGACGGGCACAACCCGCTCGCCGAGTTCAAGGCATCCGTCGTCAGGGAGCTCAAGCAGTCCGCGGACGTGGGGCGGGGCCTCGTGGACCGGCTCGGGAAGCTCGAGGGCGAGATCGCCCGCCTGCGTGACGCCAGCGAGGCTCAGGCCGAGCTCGAGGCGGAGCGCGAGCGCAGCGCGGTCAAGGGCCACGGCTTCGAGCAGCGGTCGTTCGAGCTCGTGGACCGCATGGCCGAGGCGCGTGGAGACGTCGCGCACCACGTGGGGCACGAGCGGTCCGAGTCCGGGGGCAAGCGGGGCGACATCGTGATCGACCTCGACGCGGCCTCCTCCCCCTCGAAGGGGCGGATCGTGATCGACGCGAAGGACGAGCGGCTGTCTCGCAACGTCGCGTGGCGGGTGCTCAACGAGTCGATGGAGGAGCGCGACGCCGGGTTCGCGATCCTGCTCGTGGCCTCGGACGAGAAGGTGCCAGCGCGCAGCGAGCCGCTCCACGAGTACGAGGGCAACAAGATGATCGTCACGCTCGACAAGGAGTCTTTCGACCCGCGACCGCTCGAGCTCGCGTACCGGTACGCGCGCTGCCGCTGCCTCATGGCTCGCGAGCAGGGGCTCGAGGTCGACGCCGCCGGCGTGCGGACCGCCGCCGAGGAGGCGCTGTCGGCGCTGAAGGACGCTCAGAAGATCCGGCTGTCGCTCACCAACGCCACCAGCAGCGTGGAGGGTGCGCGCGGTGCCCTCGACGCGTTGGTGCAGAGCGTCGAGTCGAGCCTGGAGCGGGTCGAGGACCTCATCGCACCGCGGTAGGCGGCGCGCCCCCGGACGCGGTCGGAGGCGCCCGGCCTCTGAGGACTCCCGGAGGCCGGCGCCCGAGGGCCTGGAGGCCCCCGGCCTACCGGCGTGCGCCGGCCAGCGCCTCGGCCGCCGCGAGGCGGTGCTCGCGGCG
>JBKGUS010000485.1:0-6296 GCA_046462295.1 Thermoleophilaceae bacterium
GACCAGGGCCTTCAGCGTCGCCTCGTTCTGCGGGTTCGCCTGCAACCGCTCCTCCCGCTGGTCGATCCGCTCCTGGAGCTCCTCGCTCGCACCGCCGCCGCCGGAGCGTTCGCTGAAGGCGTCGAAGAGGCCACCGGAGACATCGCCGCCGATTCCGAACAGCACGAGGCCGCCGCCCATGAGCACGGCAAGCGTCAGATATGTGGCCTGCACCGCCCGGCGGCGCCGACCTCGCAGGTCGAACAGCATCCGTGGCGAAGGCTAGCTATCCGGTGCCCTCCGGGGCGGGCTCTTCCCTCACCTCGCCCACGGGGGTCCCCCAGGCCGCCGCCATCAGGATGCTGAGCTCGTACAGGAGGTAGAGAGGGATCGACTCCAGGATCAGGGTGAGCGGGTCAAGCGTCGGCAGGAGCGAGGCCAGCACCACGATCGCGACGATCGCGTAGCGGCGCGAGCGGCGCAGCTTCTCGGCGCTCGTCACACCGAGCTTGCAGGCGGCCAGCACGCCCACCGGGATCTGGAAGCCGATCCCCATGGCGACCATCAGGAGCGTGACGAACGAGTAGTAGTCGCGCGCGCGAACCTGGGTGTTGAACTCGTCGGCGTTGAAGCCCAGGAGGAAGTCGAGCGCCGGGGTGAGGACGACGAAGTAGCAGAACACCACGCCGCCGACGAACAAGATCGGAACGAGCATGAGCAGCGGGGTAGCAACACGCCGCTCGGTGGGGCTGAACGCCGGCAGGACGAAAGCGTAGAGCTGGTAGAGGATCACCGGCAGGGCGATCAGAAGGGCGGCGTACGCCGCGTTGGTCAGCGTGGTGTAGAAGGCCTCGGCCGGGCCGAGCGTGATCGGCTCGATCTGCTTGCCGCTCGGCCCGTCCGGCAGCGGCCCGTTGACGATCTCGAGCACGAGCTCGTTCTGCCAGGCGGTGAACCCCCAGGCCACGACGAACGCGACAGCGCAGATGACGAGGCGACTGCGGAGCTCGTCGAGATGGTCGACGACCGACAGCCGATCCTCGTACCTGATGGGCCGGATTCGCCGCACGTCCTACGCGGCCTCGTGTCCGGTTAGGACTTCTGCTCGGAGGCGGTCGTCGCGGGCTCGCGCTCCGGCTCCGACTCCGGCTCGCGCTCGGGCGTGCCGGCCGAACTCGACGGGAGCTCGTCCTTGTCCTTGCCGGTCACCGAGTCCTTGAACTCGCGCATCCCGTGGCCGAGCGAGCGGCCAAGGTCGGGCAACCGCTTGGGGCCGAAGATGATCAGGACGATCACCAGGATGATCACAATCTCGAGCGGGCCTGGGGTCCACATGGCCAACTCCATGGTAGCGAGGATGTGGTTGTCGGTTGTTGCTGATTGGATTACCGGCGTGACGAGCTCCGTGCTCTCCGACGGCACGATCCGGCGCCTTGTGGACGACGGCCGGATCAAGATCGACCCCTGGGACCCGGGCATGGTGCAGCCCGCCAGCGTGGACCTGCGCCTCGGCACGTCGTTCCGCGTGTTCCACAATCACCGGATCAAGGCCGTCGACCTGGGCGCCCCACCGTCCGGCCTGACCGAGCTGCTCGAGGTCGAGGAGGACGGCGACTTCGTGATCCACCCGACGGAGTTCGTGCTGGGCCGGACCACGGAGACGGTCGAGCTGCCCGACGATGTCGTCGCCCGGATAGAGGGGAAATCGAGCCTCGGCCGCCTCGGGCTCATCGTCCACGCCACCGCGGGCTTTGTCGATCCGGGCTTCCGGGGCTCGCTGACGCTCGAGATCACGAACTTCAACTCGGTCCCGATCGTCCTGCGTCCGGGGCTCCCCATCGCCCAGCTCTCGTTCATGGCATTGGACCGTCCGGCGGAGCGTCCGTACGGCCATCCCGAGCTCGGCAGCCACTACCACGGCCAGACCGAGGCCACCGAATCTCGCTACGAGGGTGGCCCGGCCGAGCGCTCGCTGCGTAAGTAGCAGCGCGGTCGCCGGTCGGACATCTCGACAGGACCGAAATTTCTCTTCAAGTTCGGTCAGGGCGTGCCGATATCGGGACCAAGGAATGCGAGAGATGGAAAGCCACGGCGAACAGACCCACTTCGTTAAGCGCGTCGTCCTCCCCAGCGGGAAGACCATCGAGGTCGTCTACTTCAAGGAGACCGATCTTCACCAGCCGGCCGTCGAGCCGCATGTCGAGGACATCCCGGCGGTTCCGGAGAACCCGCCCGCCGAGCCCCACCAGGAGCTCCACATCTGCGGCGAGTGCAGCTCCGAGCTCGTGTACCCGGTGCAGTGGGAGGAGTCCGGCCCGGTCAACTGGACCGTGCTGCTCCACTGCCCGAACTGCGACATCTACCGCGAGGGCATCTTCACCCAGGAGACGGTCGAGACCTTCGACGAGGAGCTCGACCGCGGTGCCGACGCGCTCGCGCGTGACTACAAGCGCCTGATGCGCGCGAACATGGCCGAGGAGATCGAGCGCTTCGTGGGCGCCCTGACCTCGGACGCCATCCTGCCGGAAGACTTCTAGGCGTAGCGCGCCACCACGCCGTCCGCCACCAGCTCAAGCGCGCGGCGGCGCGGTTCCGGCAGGTCCAGATCCTCAAGCGATCGCTTCGCCTCCGCCACGTGCCCGAGCGCCTGGTCGCGCGACTGGTCCAGCGCCCCGGTCGCGGCGATGCGGTAGCAGAGCTCGGTCGCCCGCTCGGCGTCGAGCGGCGGGTCGAGGTCGTTCAGGTCCTCATCGTGCCTGCGCGCGAGGATCAGCGGCAGCGTCACCGTGCCGTCGAGCAGGTCCGCGCCGCGCGGCTTTCCGGTGCGCTCAGCCGGGCCGGCCACGTCGAGCACGTCGTCGAGCATCTGAAACGCCAGCCCGATCCGCTCCCCGAAGCACCCCAGCGGAGCGGCCAGCCCCGGCCGCCCGCCGAACACTGCGCCCAGCCGGCACGCGGCATCGAACAGGCTGGCCGTCTTCAACCGGCAGCGCTCCAGGTAGCGCTCTGGGGTGACGTCGGCGCTCCAGGCGTCCGCGCGCTGCATCAGCTCGCCGCGGGCGAGCGCACTCGAGGCGACCGACAGGGCGCGCACCGCGTCCTCGCTCCCCGCTGCCGCCAGCTCCGCGAACGCGCGCGAGAAGAGCAGGTCGCCGGTGGCCGTGGCGGCGAGGCGGCCGCCCTCGGCGAACACCGTCGGCCTGCCGCGCCGCAGCGCCGCGCCGTCGAGCACGTCGTCGTGGACGAGGGTCGCCATGTGCAGCAGCTCCACCGCGACCGCGGCGGCAACCAGCCGCTCGTCCGAGTCGCCGTCCGCGCACAGGAACACGAGGATCGGGCGGAGCCGCTTGCCGCCCGCCGAGAGCGTGCCGATGGCGTGCATGCCCAGCTCCGGGCCGCCCGCCCTGGCCACCTCCGCCAGCCGCCGCTCGGTGCGGTCGAGCAGTCGGGTCAGCTCGGGTCCGCCGGCGGCGAGCACCTCGCCGAGCTGCGCTTGGGCCGTGTTCACGGATCCGTACCCCGCGCAGCCGGCCGAGCCGGCTGCTTCGGGCCTCCCCGCGTCCCCGAGTGGATCGCGATGATCCCGCCGGCCGTGAGCAGCCAGCGCACCTCCACCAGCCCCGCCTCGGCCAGCGCGGCGCCCAGCTCCCGCGGACCGGGGAAGCGCCTCACGCTGGAGGGCAGGTACGAGTAGGCGTCCGGATTCCCTGCCACCCGCCCCAGCGCGGGCACCACGCGGTCGAACCAGACCCGGAAGAACCACGACAGCGGCGGCTTGTACGGCGTGGTGATCTCGAGCACCACCACCCGTCCGGCCGGCCGCGTCACGCGGGCCATCTCGCGCAAGCCGCGGTCCAGGTCGGAGAAGTTGCGCGCCCCGAAGCCGACCGTGACCGCGTCGAACTCGCCGTCTTCGTAGGGCAGCTCGAGCGCGTCGCCCTGCACCCAGTCCAGGCCGGGCGCCTTCCCGCGCGCCAGCTCGAGCATCCGTCCCGAGAAGTCGAGCCCGGTCACCTCCGCCCCGCGGCCGGCCAGCTCGATCGCCAGGTCGCCCGTGCCGGTCGCGACGTCGAGCGCCCGCGACCCCGGGCCCACGCGGGCGAGGTCCGCGGCGCGCTCGCGCCAGCGGTGATGCATGCCCGCGGTCATGACCGAGTTCATCAGGTCGTAGACGCGCGCGATTCGGTCGAACATCGCGCGGACCTGCGTGTCCGGCAGCGTGCCGGGGTCCGAAGCGGCCGGCTCGGCCGGCCGCGCCGGGGGCGGGGTCCCCACGAGCTAGTCCTCGCTCTTCAACGAGGCGACGTATTCGACCAGCTTGTCGAACTGCTCGGGGTTGTCCTGCCGCAGCTGCGTATAGGGCGGCATCGGCGAGGTCGGGTTCACCAGCGTCCGGGCGATGGCGGCCGGCCCCAGCCGGTCCCCCACGTCGGTCAGGTCCGGCCCCAGCGTGTTGCCGTTCTCGCCGATCTTGTGGCAACCGAGGCAGCCCGCGGACGCGGTGATCTCCTTCCCCTCCTCGAGCTGCGGACTGGTGGCGAGCTCGATCTCGGTCGGCGAGCCGGCCAGCGCCCCCAGCACGGTCAGGTAGGTCATCGCGACGATCGTGGCGATGCCGGCGGTGGTGGCGATCGGCCGCCGCAGCGGGTTGCGTTCCGGGCCGCGATCGAAGAACGGCAGCAGCAGGAGCAGCACCAGGCAGAGCGTCGGGATGCCGACCGTCGCGAGGAACACCAGCTCCGGCGGCTTCACCACACGCAGCAGCTCGAACAGGAAGAAGAAGTACCACTCGGGCCGCGGCGTGTAGGTGGTGGTCGTCGGGTCGGCCTTGGGCCCGAGCTCGGCCCCGAACAGGATCGCCATCACGATGATCACGCCGATCGTGATCGACGCCATCGCGCCGTCCTTGGCGACCGCGTAGGGGAAGAACGGCTTGCCCTGGGTCTTCAAGATCGAGTACTCGCGGAGGTACTGCTCACGCTCGCGCTTGTTCACGCCGGCCTCAGACCTCCTCGGTGAGCAGGTCCTTCTTCTCGGCCTTCAGCCACGGCGGCGCCGTGGTGCCGAGCTTCACGACCAGGTAGAGGTGAGCGCCGATCAGCGCGACGATCAGGCCCGGGATGAGGAGCATGTGCAGCGCGTAGAAGCGGCTGATGGTAGTGGGCCCGAACTCCGCCCCGGCGCGCAGGAAGTCGGCCAGGTAGGGGCCGACGATCGGCCCCGAGGCGTTCAGGTTCACCGCCACGACCGTCGCCCAGAAGGAGCGCTGGTCGAACGGCAGGAGGTAGCCGGTCAGGCCCATCATCAGCACCAGCACGAGCAGCACAACCCCAATCACCCAGTTCAGCTCGCGCGGGTACTTGTAGGCCCCGAAGAAGAACGTCCTGCCCATGTGCAGGAAGATCAGGATGATCATCACCGTCGAGCCCCACTTGTGCATGCCGCGCACGAACTCGCCGAGGAAGACCTCGTTGGTGATGCGCGAGGCGGACTCGTACGCGCGCGTCGGGTCCGGCTCGTAGTACATGGCCAGGAACACGCCGGTGACCGCCTGGGAGAGGAAGGCGAACAGGGTCGCCGAGCCGAGCGTGTAGTACCAGTTGGTGTAGGGCGTCTTGCGATAGAGGAGGTACCGCAGGAACGGGGTGGCGCCGGTCCGCTCGTCGAGCCAGCCGATCGCGGAGGCCGCGCCCTCGACCGCCTGCTCCTTGGGCGTGGGCTTGGTCGCAGGTCCCGCGTCCCTGCCGTCGCGGCCGTTGCCGCGGTCGTGCCCGGGTCGCTTGGGCGAGGGGCGCAGGGCCTTGGGGAGCGGTGGCGTGGGGAGCTTCATGTGGTTGGCCTCGAGGGATACAGGTATTGCCACAGGCCGTCGAGGTGGTTCGACGGGTCGCGCGTGGAGAAGCGCTCGAAATGCGAGTTGAGCGAGAAGCGGTCGCCGATCTCCACGCGACCGCTCGTCACTCGCGTGTAGAACCGGTCGAGCGGACGCACCGGCGGGCCGCCCTCGACCTGGCCCTCGAAGCCGTAGACCCCGCCGTGGCACGGGCAGAGGAACTTCTGCGAGGCCTGGATGTAGCGGACCGGGCAGCCCACGTGCGCGCAGCGGGTGGAGATGGCCACGTACGGCTGCGGGTCCTGGCCCTCGACCTCCGTGTCGCGCTCCGGGTTGTAGCGGCGCACGTAGACGGTCGTCTTCCCCGGGTCCCCGACCTCGGGGACCCGGGGAAGACGACCGTCTACGTGCGCCGCTACAACCCGGAGCGCGACACGGAGGTCGAGGGCCAGGACCCGCAGCCGTACGTGGCCATCTCCACCCG
>JBKGUS010000486.1:0-2988 GCA_046462295.1 Thermoleophilaceae bacterium
CACAACGGCTCGTCGTCATCGCGCGAGTCCGGCCCACTGTCGGGGGGCTCGCGGAGCCCGAAGTAGATTCCGGCATCGCGGCCGAAGTCCCGCAATCGGCCCATTGCTCCGCATTCTCCATCTGCCGCTCTCCTAGAACAACCAGGCGATCAGCAGGATGATCAGCGCGACGCTGATGCCGATCGCCCCGACTTGGATCGGCGGGCGGTTGCGGCGCCAGAAGTCCGGGTCCGCCTGGTCGCGCGTGTGACGGCCCTCGGGAGGCTCGCCGGTCCAGTCGTCGTCGTCCCAGGCCACGCCCTCTCTCTACCCGCGTTTTCCCCTCTGGCTACCGGGTACGGCCATCACTCGCAACGGTTTTCGACTCAAGGCGGGGCAGACATGGCCGATCAGACGGTTCGCGACCTCAAGTTGGTCCAGTACCTGAACGAGGCATACGGCAAGGAGAGGGAGCTCGAGACTGCGCTGCAGGCGCACATCGGCATGACCACGAAGGCGCCGTACAAGAAGCGCCTCCAGCAGCACCTGAAGGAGACGAAGGCGCACGCGCGCAACGTCGAGCGGCGCATCAAGCAGCTGGGCGGCAAGGCCGAGGCCGTGCCGGCCCCGGGGCCGATCGGGTCCGCTGCGTCGGCGGCGACCTCGGCCGCGAGCAAGGCCGTGTCGGCGGCGAAGGGGCCGCTCCACGCGCTTCGCGGCACGGGTGAGAACGAGAAGATGCTCAAGAACGCCAAGACGGAGTTCTGGAACGAGCACGAGGAGATCGCGACCTACACGGCGATCGAGACGCTCGCCGACACGGTCGGCGACAACGACACCGCCAAGCTCGCCCGTGAGATCCGGCGCGAGGAGGAGCGGATGGCGAAGTTCCTCGCCGGGCAGATCCCGACGCTGACGAAGGCCGTGGCCCGGGAGGAGATCCCGGCGGCCGAGCGGAACGGTGGCGGAACGCGCAGGCGGCGGGCGGCGTCGAGCCGGTCGCGGTCGGCATCGAGTTCGAGGTCGTCTGGTGCGCGGTCGTCGGCGTCGAGCCGGTCGCGCTCGACCTCGTCGCGCTCGCGGTCCGCGGGTCGCGCGTCCACGTCACGCTCCTCGGGCTCGCGCTCGACCCGCGCGCGGAGCGGCTCGCGCTCGTAGCGGGCGGAGTAGGTTCCCTCGTCGGTGGCAGACCAGCAGGAACGGCATCCCGAAACCGGTCGTGAAGAGACCGAGGATGAGCGGCTCGATCGCAACCTCCAGGAAATGCTGGGGGAGCTGCGCGTCGCGCTGCCGGGGGTGCAGGTGCTGTTCGCGTTCCTGCTGGTCGTGCCGTTCAACCAGCGTTTCGCAGACGTAACGCAATTCCAGAAGACGGTGTTCTTCGCCACCCTGCTCTGCACGGCGGCGTCGACCGTCTGCCTCATCGCCCCCACCGCCCACCACAGGATCGAGTTCCGCCGGCAGGACAAGCTGCGGATCGTCAAGACCGGCAACCGCATCGTGATCCTCGGGCTGCTGCTGCTGGCGGTCGCGATGACGGGCGCGGTGATGTTCGTCACCGACTTCCTGTACGCGAGCACGACGACCACCGTGGTGGCGGCCGCGACGGGCGTTGCCTTCCTGCTCCTCTGGTACGCGATCCCGCTGCGGCGGCTCGCCCTCCGCGACTAGTTCGGTCGCGGATACCCTTCGCGCGCAGGAAGCTCCGCCTTCTCGCCCCGACGTTGATTGCGGGCGCCGCGGCCGTCGCCCCAGCCTCCGCCCAGGCGCCGGGCATGGTCCCCGGCGTCCACGACGTGCACCTGAGGGGCATCGGCGAGGTCCGCCTCGGGCTGACCGTCAAGCAGGCGCGCGACGCCGCGGGCGTCCACATGACCAAGTCGCGCGTCAACGAGTGCACCTACCTCGACGCCGGTCCACCCGGGACCGGCCAGGGCCCGACGCTCATGTTCGTGGGCGGCAAGCTCCGCGTGGTCTCCACGTCGCGCCCGCGCCGCGAGTTCTCGACGCCGAAGGGCGTCGGCGTCGGCACCAAGGTCCGACGGGTGCGGCGCCTCTACCCCGGCGGGGAGCGCACGATCAACATCGGCGCACCGGGCGGGTTCAACCTCGTGTGGAAGCGCGGGCGCAAGCACCGCTTCGTGTTCGAGACCTACAACGGCAGGGTGTTCGGCATCAAGAGCGGAGTGATGCCGTGGATCAAGTGGCAGGAGTGCGCCTGAGCTAACGCAGCGAGGTGGCGATCTCGAGGGCGCGGTCGCGGTCGAAGGCCCCCTCGAGGCGCACCAGGAGCGGGCCGCGCTGCATCAGGAGGACGTTCTGGGCGAGGCGAAGCTCGTTCTCGACGATGCGCCCGTCGGGCCGGCGGTAGAAGAAGAAGTGGTCGGCGCCCTCGATCCAGGCGGCGGGCTCCCCGCCGACGGTGAACTCCTCGAGCGAGGCGTTCGGGCCGGCGAGCTTGCCGAAGAACTCGGGCGTGAGGTCGCCGCGGATCTGGGTGACGAGCAGGCCGAGGCCGGTGGTACGCGCGCGGGGCAGGTCCTCGCTGGGGCGGTAGGTGAGCGACAGCTCGCCGCCGAGGGCGCGGTCGCTCACGTAGACGGCGTCGGGCTCGCCGGGGTCGGCGGGGACCAGCGGGTCGAAAGCGAGCCGCTGGTCCGCGGCCTCGAGCGTGGTGCGGGTGCCCAGGTCGAGCGGCTCGATAGGCGGCGCGGGCGGAAGGTCCTCGCGCCGCTCGACGGTGGCTCCCTGGAGGCCGATGAACTCGAGCACGGCGTCCCGGACGCTCGGGACGGCGGCGAAGACGGCGCCCGAGAGGACGAGCAGGGAGACGAGCGCGAGCACGAGGGCGCGGCGGAGGCTTCGGGGCGGGAGCAGGCCTGCGAGGCGGCGTCGCGCTGCACGCGCCGGCGACAGGCCTGCCGGCTCGGCGCCGTCGGCACGACCCTCGCCGGGGACCGCCTCGAGCCGCGCGAGGACACCCGCTGTCAGGTCCGGCGTCTCCGGCCA
>JBKGUS010000487.1:0-11395 GCA_046462295.1 Thermoleophilaceae bacterium
CCGACGCCGGACTCGACGAGGCCACGGCCGAGCGCGACGTGGACGCCCTGCACGCGGGCCGTGTGCTCGTGCTCGTGCAGGCTCCGGAGGGGGACGCCGCGCGCGTTGGCGCGCTGCTGGACGCCTGAGCCCGAAACCTCAGCCGCCGGCCGTCAGCGCACGGTTCTCGGCGCCGTGCGCCAGCGTCGCCTCGACCAGGCGCTCGGCGTCCCGCGCCGCGGCGGACAGGACCGCTGAGCGCCGCTCGAGTTGCCCGACGACGGGCGTCCCCTCCGGCGGACGCAGGCCCAGGACGTAGGGCGGCCCGTCGCCCCAATCGAGCGACCGCCGCGCGATGTCCTGCACGACACGCTCGTACCGCGCCACGCGCTCGCGGTAGAGCGTGGCGAGCGCCGGGTTGAGCGCACGAAGGTGCCGCACGATCAGGACGTCGGCAATCCGCGAGGCGCTCCTGCGCGGTACCCCGTGCGGCCGCGTTTGCAGCGCGAGCACGTGCGTCGCGCCGGCCTCGAGCGCCTCGGCGACAGGAATCGCCGCTCCGAGGCCGCCGTCGACGTAGCGCCGCCCCGCGATCTCAACCGGCGGCCCGCCGGCCCACGGCATCCGGCTGGATGCCAGCACGGCGTCGTAGAGCTCGGCCTTCGAGCGCATCCCGGAGAACGTCACGGGCTTCGCCGTCTCCACGCTGACCGCCACGCAGTGCAGCTCGATCGGGCTCGCGAGCACCCGCTCGTGACGGCCGGCGTCCAGCTCCGCGGACGCGTACTCGAGCACGTAGCTCACGTCGATCACCGGGCGGCCGCGCAGCGCCCGGCCGGGGTTCACGAACTTGCGCGAGGCGAGCGGCCCGTGATACGCGGCGGCGCCCTCGCGGGCCACGCCGGCGATCAGGGCGGCTCCGTTGATCGCGCCGGCCGACGCGCCGACGACCAAGTCGAGGCAGCCCGTCAGCCCGAGACGCTCCAGCGCCGCGGTCATCCCGGCCGACACGACGCCGCGCATGCCCCCGCCCTCCACGACCAGCGCGACGCGGTGGGCGTCGTGGCGCCGGCCCGGCCCGCCGCCGTCCCGGGCACGGTCGCACAGCACTTCGAGCACGGGATGCCGTGGATCGAGCACGTGGGCGCGCCAGTCTAGTCCGCCGTTAGCCGGAGATGACATTGGCCCTCCTACGTTGCTCGGTGTCCGCTTCAACCACAGCAAGGGAGCCAAGGATGGAAGAGCAGAGACAGTCGAGTCGCAGACGGCGCGGTGTGGTAGCCGGGGTGCTGGCAGCGGTCGCCATCGCGGTGG
The DNA here is from genome assembly GCA_046462295.1 of Thermoleophilaceae bacterium. GTDB lineage: Bacteria > Actinomycetota > Thermoleophilia > Solirubrobacterales > Thermoleophilaceae > JACVRW01. The sequence continues at coordinate 1,294 of JBKGUS010000487.1, forward strand.
CGCTGCCGGTGAGCGGCGCGCTCGCGGGCGGCTCGTCCGGCTCGCAGTCGGGCGGAAACGACGTCCAGTCCGCGCCCGTGCAGGACCAGCGCGACCAGGGGCCGCGCGACCGCGACTGCCCGGAGAAGGACGATGGCCAGGGCGGCGCGTCCGGCTCGCAGGAGGCGATCGAGCTCTAGACCCGAGGTGAGGCGAACGGTTCTCATCGCCCTGGTCTCAGGGCTGGCCGCGGCGCTGACGGTGAGCGCGGTCTTCATGGCCGCGGGGGCGTTCGACGACGACTCGCCGGCGCCCCGCGCCGCGGCCTCGCCTTCCGCCGCGCGGGGCGAGGCCACCTCGACCCTGTTCCGGCGTGCCCGCAACGGCGTCGTCCTCGTCGAAGCGCGGCGGCCCGGCACGCCTCTTTCCTTCGGCCGGCCCTCGCGGGACGACGGCATCGCCACGGGGACCGGGTTCGTCGTCGACGAGGCCGGTCACATCGTCACGAACGACCACGTCGCAGCGGGCGGCCGGGTCGTCACGGTCCAGGCCGGGCCGCGCACGCGGCGGGTCCGTGCGCGCGTCGTCGGGCGGGATCCCTCCACCGACCTTGCACTCCTGCGAGTGGATCCGAGCGAGGCGCCAGAGCTCGAGCCGCTTCCCCTCGGCCACTCCGAGGACGTGCGCGTCGGTGACACCGCGATCGCCGTCGGCAACCCGTTCGGCCTGCAGCGGTCGCTCACGGCCGGGGTGGTCTCCGCCGTCGACCGCAGCATCGACGCGCCCGACGGCTTCCCCATCGAAGGCGCTGTGCAGACCGACGCCGCGATCAACCCGGGGAACTCCGGCGGCCCGCTGCTCGACCGAGCCGGGCGCGTGATCGGCGTGCTGGCGCAGAGCCAATCCGACGGGATCGCCTACGCGGTGCCGGTCGACACGCTGCGCCGCGTGATGCCCGAGCTCCGCCGCACCGGCCGGGTCGAGCGCGCGCACCTCGGGGTCGCCACGGTCGAGCTCGAGCCCGACCTCGCCCGGACGCTCGGGCTGTCGAGAAGCGAGGGACTCGTGGTGAGCGACGTGACCGGCGGCGGCCCGGCGGACGACGCCGGTGTTCGAGAAGCCCAGTCGTTCGAGCGCGGCACGCCGCGCGGCGCGGACGTGCTGCTCGCGATCGCCGGAACCCCGCTGGCCGAGACGGGGGACCTGACGACCGCGCTCGAGCGACTCGACCCGGGCGCAGACGTGGAGCTGAGCATCCTTCGCGACGGCCGTGCGATCACGCTCGAGACAGAGCTCGGCCGTCGCGAGACGCCTTGACCCGCAAACGGTGAGAGGCGCCTCGCGGCGCCTCTCGAAGTGTCAGGAGGTCCCGACCGGTTGTTCGGCGGTACTTGCGTCCGGAGTGGTGCTGGCGGTGTACTCGAACTCCTCCTCGGCGCCGAACAGCGCGTCGAGCGCCTTCTTGCGCAGGTCCTCGCTGAGGGCGAGCGCCAGGCCGGCGCCAACGAAGGCGATCAGCAGCAGGCGACCCTTGCGACGCTTCTTCCTCTTGCCTCCGCGCAGCGAGTCGGCCGCGTCCTTCAGGGAGGCGGCGGCCTCCTTCAGCTCGCGCTGGACCTTCTTGTCGTCGAGCGCCTTGACGGGGCCCTTGCCGTTGATCCGGCCGTAGGCCTTCTTGGCGGAGACGAAGGCGTTGCGCACGTTCTCGCGCAGCTCCTCGTCCTCCATGACGCGTTGGACGTACTCGTTCGAGCGGACTGCCTTGCCCGCGGCGTACGCCCCGGCGCCGGCCTTTGCGGCCTTTTTCTTCGCTGCCATTGCTCTCCTCGATCCGCTGTTCGCTCCGGACACTTTACCCGGCGCGGGTGCCCCGACGCTTCTTCTCGAGCGCCGCGTCGAGCACCTCGTCCACGTCGTCCACCAGCACGAACCGCATCCGCTTGCGCAGGTGCGCCGGGATGTCGTCGATGTCGCGCTCGTTGCGGCGCGGGATGATCAGCCGGTTGATCCCGGCGCGCTGGGCCGCGAGCGCCTTCTCCTTCAGCCCGCCGATCGGCAGCACCTGACCCGTGAGCGTGATCTCGCCGGTCATGGCGGTGTCCGAGCGCACCGGCCGCCCGGTGGCGCGCGAAGCGAGCGCGGTGGCCATCGTGATGCCGGCGCTCGGTCCGTCCTTGGGGATCGCGCCGGCCGGCACATGCACGTGCACGTCGTGATCGCGGAACCAGCCCTCGGGAACCCCGCCGTCCGTCGACTTGACGTACGACAGGGCGGCCGCCGCCGACTCCTTCATGACGTCGCCGAGCTGCCCGGTGACTTGGAGCTTGCCGTCCCCCGGGAAGGCCGTGGCCTCCACGAAGAGGACGTCGCCGCCCACGGGCGTCCAGGCCAACCCGGTCGCGACGCCCGGCTCGCCGGTGCGGCGTTGCACGTCGGGCTGGAAGCGCGGCTTGCCCAGGAGCTCGCCGACCGTCTTCGCCCGTACCACCCGCTTCGACTTCCGGGTCCCCTCCGCGAACTCGCGCGCGACCTTGCGGCACACCGAGCCAATCTCCCGCTCGAGTCCGCGCACGCCGGCCTCGCGCGTGTAGCCGTCGATGATCACGTCGAGCGCCTCGGGCGTGACCTCGATCCTCGACCGTCCCACCCCGTTGCGCTCCATCTGGCGCGGCACCAGGTAGCGCTTCGCTATCTCGCGCTTCTCCTCGTGCGTGTAGCCGGACAGCTCGATGATCTCCATGCGGTCGCGCAGCGCCGGCGGGACCGTGTCGAGTTGGTTCGCCGTGCAGATGAAGAACACGCTCGACAGGTCGAAGGGCAGGTCGAGGTAGTGGTCGCGGAAGGTCGAGTTCTGCTCGGGGTCGAGCACCTCGAGCATGGCGCTGGCCGGGTCGCCGCGGAAGTCCGCGCCCATCTTGTCGATCTCGTCGATCATCAACACCGGGTTGTTCGACCCGGCGTCGCGCATCGCGCGCAGGATGGTGCCCGGCAGCGCGCCGATGTAGGTGCGGCGGTGGCCGCGGATCTCGGACTCGTCGCGCACGCCGCCCACCGAGATGCGCTCGAACTCGCGTCCCATCGCGGCCGCGATCGAGCGCCCCAGCGACGTCTTGCCCACTCCCGGCGGGCCAACGAAGCAGAGGATCGACGAGCGGGCGTCGGGCTTCAGCTTCCGCACGGCCAGGAACTCGAGGATGCGGTCCTTGACCGACTCGATGTCGTAGTGGTCGCGGTCGAGGATCCCACGCGCGTCCTTCAGGTCGAGGCTGTCGTCGGTCGCCTTCGACCAGGGCAGGTCCGCCAGCCACTCGAGGTAGGTGCGGATCACGCCGTGCTCGGCCGCCTGCGGTGGCAGCCGCTCGAATCGGTGCAGCTCGCGCTCGGCCTGCTTCCAGGCGTGCTCGGGCAGGCCGGCGGCCTCGAGCCGCTCGCGCAGCTCGGTCGCCTCGGCCTGGGTCTCGTCGACCTCGCCGAGCTCCTCCTGGATCGCCTTCAGCTGCTGGCGGAGAAACCACTCGCGCTGGCCCCTGTCCATCTCCGACTGAACCTGCGACTGGATCCGGGTGCCGATCTCGACCAGCTCCAGCTCGCGCGCGAGCACCTCGGACAGCATGCGCAGGCGCTTCGTGACGTTGCGCTCCTCGAGCAGCGCCTGCTTCTCATCGGTCTTGAGCCGCAGCGCGCCGCCGATCATGTGCGCCAGCTCCGACGGGTCGTCGAGGTTGGCGACCGCGATCTGGAGCTCCTCGGGCAGGTAGGGCAGCTCCTCGATGATGCGCGAGAAGGTGGCCTGGACGTTGCGGTGGAGCGCCTCGAGCTCGGGCGACGGGATGATCTCGTCGGGTGCGTCCTGGATGCGCGCGACGAGATAGGGGTCCGTGGCGACGAAGCGCTCGAGCACCACCCGTTGGGCTCCGTGGACCAGGATGCGGAGCGTGCCGTCCGGCACCTTCAGCATGCGGGCCACTACGCCGGCCACGCCGACCCCGTAGAGGTCGTCCGGCCCCGGGTCCTCGTCCTCCTCCTCGAGCCGCGAGGCGACCATAACGAGCATCCGGTTGCCGGCCAGCACGTCGTTCACCAGCCGGATCGAGCGCTCCTGGCCGATGGCGAGCGGCATGAGCGCCTCCGGGAACGGCACCGACTCGCGCAGCGGAAGGACCGGGAGCGCGTCCGGCAGGTTCGAGCGGACCTGCGCGGTGGCGGCCTCTCCCTCCGCGGAAGGGATGTGGATGCTCACGCCTCGCGCTCGTCGATCGGCACGCGCCGGGCCGCCTGGTCGGGCCGGGCGAGCGGGATCTCCACCTCGAGGATGCCGTCCTCGTAGGAGGCGCGAGCCTCTCCGGCCACCACCTCGGCGCCCAGCTCGACGACCCGCCTGAAGGGACCATGCTCGATCTCGATCTGCTGGTAGAGGCGGCCGGCAGACTCGGCGGGGCGGCGCTCGCCGGCGATCACCAGCTGCCGCCCGCGAATCTCGAGCGCAACGTCCGAGATGTCGATCCCGGCGAGGTCGGCCTTGACCACGGCGCGGGGCGGGTCGTCGGCGTAGAAGACGTCCACGGAGGGCGAGAAACCGCGGCCGCGGAGCCCGGTCTGGCGCTCGAAGACGTCGCCGAACAGCTCGTCGATCTCGCGCCGCATGCGCTCGAAGTTCGCGAACAGGTCCCGAGAGGACGCCACGGGCCCGAGGATACGGACGTGGGAGACGCTCCGGCGACCCGAGGCTACGGTCAGGCGCATGAAAAGACTGCTGTTGCTCTCGCTCCTGGCGCTGGCGGCCTTCCCAGCCGCCGCCCTCGCCGGAGGCAAGGATCACCACCACAAGCACAAGAAGCACGTCGAGGTCCAGCTCCTCGGGCTGAACGACTTCCACGGCCACCTCGAGTCGAACACCCCCGGCACGATCGCGCCCGCACCCGGCGCGGAGCGCATCCCGGCGGGCGGCGCCGAGTACCTGGCCACCCACCTGCGCCAGAAGGAGCGCACCAACCGCCGGAACACGCTGATCGTGTCCGCGGGCGACCTGATCGGCGCGTCACCGCTGCTGTCGGCGCTGTTCCACGACGAGCCGACCATCGAGGCGATGAACAAGATCGGCCTCGACCTGAACGCCGTCGGCAACCACGAGTTCGACGAGGGCGGGGCCGAGCTGCTGCGCATGCAGCGCGGCGGCTGCCACCCGGTCGACGGCTGCCTCGACGGCAACGGCTTCGGCGGCGCCGACTTCGGCTTCCTGGCGGCGAACGTCGTGAACGAGCGCGGCCAGACGATCTTCCCGGCCTACTCGATCAAGAAGTTCCAAGGGATCAAGGTCGGGTTCATCGGCATGACCCTCGAGGGGACGCCGAACATCGTGTCGCCGTCCGGCGTGGCCGGGCTCCAGTTCCTCGACGAGGCCGACACCGCCAACAGGTACGCGGACGAGCTGCGCCGCCGCCACGGAGTGCGGGCGGTCGTCGTGCTGCTCCACGAGGGTGGCGTGCAGACCGGATCCGGCACGGGCCCGAACACCTGCAACGGCATCTCGGGGCCGATCGTGGACATCGTGAACCGCACCACGAGCCAGGTCGACCTGTTCGTGACCGGCCACACCCACCAGGCCTATAACTGCGTGATCGACGGCCGTCCTGTCACGAGCGCCAGCTCGTTCGGGCGGCTGCTCACCGACATCGACCTCACGCTCTCGAAGTGGTCGAGGGACGTCGTCGAGGTCTCCGCCAACAACCAGGTCGTCACGCAGAACGTCTTCAAGGCGATGGACATCACGCAGCTGATCCAGCGCTACGACGCGATCGCGGCGCCGCTGCGCGACCGCGTGATCGGGCGCATCAGCGCGGACATCACAAGGACGCCCGACGACTCGGCGGAGAACGCCGCGGGCAACCTGATCGCGGACGCGCAGCACGCCGCAACCTCCTCGGCCACGACGGGGGCCGCGGTGGCCGCCTTCATGAACCCGGGCGGCGTGCGGGCGGACTTCACGTTCGCGCCGAGTGGCTCGGAGGCTCCGGGTGAGGTCACGTACGGTGAGGCCTTCACCGTCCAGCCGTTCGGCAACTCGCTTGTCACGATGACGCTCACGGGGGCGCAGATCCTCGAGATGCTCAAGCAGCAGTGGTGCGGCGCGGCGTCGCCGCGGGTGCTGCTGCCGTCGGCAAGCGTGGGCTACACGTTCGACCAGAGCGTCGCCACCGACATCACCGGCGACGCCTGTGCGGGCGCGGCGAACCCGGTGACGAACCTGACGATCGGCGGTACGGCCGTGGACCCGGCCGCGAGCTACCGCATCACCGTGAACTCGTTCCTCGCCGACGGCGGGGACAGCTTCCCGGTGCTGCGCGAGGGCACCGACCGTCTCGGCGGCGAGGTGGACACGGACGCGCTGGAGGACTACATCGCGCCGTCGCTCACCGGCGCTCCGGTGGCGCCGCCGGCGCTCGACCGGATCGACGTCACCCCATAGCAGCAGTCGTCAGCCTTGAGCTCGAGCCCGAATGGCCACGCAGCAGCGGCCGGGCTCGGGCTCGAGGCTGGCGGTGACGTCCCTGCGATCCATCCCATCGAGGAGACCCTGGAGGTAGGACCGGTTCATCCCGCAGACGACGTCGCGGTGCTGCTCGGCCAGCCGGTGAAACGGACAGTTCCTGAGCCGGATGACGCCGGCCTCGTCGTCGAAGGGCTCGTATCCCCGGGCCGCCAAGGCCTCCTCGAGAGAGCCGTTCTGCACCTCGCCCAGCCGCCGGCCGGCGCGAGCGGCGACGGCGTCGAGCGCGGTGCGCGCCTCATCGCTCGTCTCGGCTGCTTCGGCTAGCAGGCCGGCGGCAAGCTCGTATTCACGAGGTGGCACCGAGACCGACACCTCGCCCTGCGCCACGTAGAGCTTCGCGGGACGCCCGGCGCCCGGCCCGCTCCGGCCCTCGGGGCGCCGGTAGCTGGTGAGCAGCAGGTCCTGCTCCACGAGCTTGTCGAGGTGGTAGGCGGCAAGCGAGCGGCTGATCCCGACCGCCTCGGCGGCGTCCTCGCGGCTGACCGGCACGGCGCTTCCGCGCACGTAGGCATACAGCCGCCGGCGGATCGGCTCGTCGAGAGCCGCCAAGCGGGTGAGCTCGTCACTCATGCCGCCGAGTCTAACACCAATGAGAGTTGACAAATTCCTCTAGTGTGGATACGATGCTGTCAACTTCTATTGGTTTTAGAAAGGAGCAGGTGATGGGCACCATTCCGATGCGAGAGCGCGGACGCGTGGAGGGCGGCGCCGCGCAGCCGAGCCCCTGGCGCGATGCCCGGTTCCAGGCCTACGCCCTGCTGCGCACCGGCTTCGCTGCCGCGCCGATCCTGTTCGGGCTCGACAAGTTCTTCGAGGTCCTCGTAGATTGGCCGATCTACCTGGCGCCGTGGGTGAACGACATCGCGCCGGGCAGCGCCCAGGACTTCATGTACGTCGTGGGCGGGGTCGAGATCCTGGCAGGGCTGGCGGTGGCCTGGAAGCCGCGCTACGGCGCCTACTTGGTGGCCGCGTGGCTCGGAGGGATCATCGTCAACCTGCTGAGCCACTCGGGCTACTACGACATCGCGCTGCGCGACTTCGGCCTGCTCATCGGTGCGCTGGCACTCGCCCGGCTCGCGGCGGTCTACGACCCGCCGCTCCGCCGGGGCGCCGCGGCGAGGAACGCATGAGCCGGCTGGAGCGGCTGCGAGCCGCGGGCGTTTCGATCTGGCTCGACACGCTCTCTCGTGAATTGCTGGAGAGCGGTCGCTTCGAGCGACACGTGCGCGAGCACGGGGTGACCGGAGTGACCGCCAACCCCACGATCATCGAGCGCGCGGTGGCGGACTCCTCGGCCTACGACGCACAGCTTTGGCGTCTCGCCGATCTCGGCACGACGGCCAAGGCCGCCTTCTTCGAGCTCGCGCTGGAGGACGTGCGCCGGGCGGCCGGGCTGCTGCGCCGGGCGCACGACGACAGCGCGGGCCAGGACGGCTTCGTCTCGTTCGAGGTCACGCCCGACCTCGCCCACGACCCAGCCGGGACGGTCGATCAGGCGCTGGCGATCTGGCGGCGCGTCAACGTGCCAAACCTGATGATCAAGGTGCCCGCGACCCGGCTCGGCCTGACGGCGATCGAGAGGCTCACCTCCTTCGGCGTGAACGTGAACGTCACGCTGCTGTTCTCGCTGGGACGCTACGAGCAGGTGATCGAGGCATATCTGCGCGGGCTCGAGCGGCGGCTCGAGGCCGGCCGGCCGCTCGGCGGGATCGCCTCCGTCGCCTCGTTCTTCGTCTCTCGCATCGACGCCAAGGCCGACCCGCTGCTCCCGGCTGACTCTCCGCTCCGCGGCCGGATCGCCGTCGCGAACGCCCGCCGTGCATACGCGCGCCGGCGCGACCTCTTCGCCGGTGAGCGCTGGGCGCGCCTCTGTGCCGCGGGGGCGCGTGAGCAGCGACCGCTGTGGGCGAGCACGGGGATGAAGGATCCGGAGCTGTCCGACGTCCACTACGTGGAACGTCTCATCGCCCCGGGGACCATCAACACGATGCCGGAGCGGACGCTCCTCGCGTTCGCCGACCACGGACATGTGGGCGCCCCGCTCGACCCCGGTTCCCAGTCGCCGTCGCACGTGCTCGAGAAGGCGGCCGAGGCCGGGATCGATCTGGACCGCATCACCGGGGGGCTCGAGCGGGAGGGCCTTCGGTCGTTCAGCGACTCCTATGAGCGGCTGCTCGAGCGCCTCCGTTCGGAGCTTGCCGCAGCGCTGCCCGCGCGGCCCAGTAGCCGCACATCCCGTGCACGCCGCCCCCGGGTGGTGTCGACGACGAGCAGATGAAGAGGCCCGGCACGGGTGTCGAGTACGGCACCGGCCGGGCCACGGGGCGGGTGAAGAGCTGGCGCACGTCCTGCGCGCCGCCGTTGATGTCGCCACCCACGTAGTTCGGGTTGCGGCGCTCCACCTCGGCGCTGTCCATTGCCGAGCGCGCCGCGACGAGGTCGCGGAAGCCGGGTGCGAAGCGCTCGACCTGCGACTCGATGGCGTCCGTCATGTCGCGCGTCGAGCCGCTCGGCACGTGGCAGTAGGCCCAGGCGGTGTGCTTTCCCTCGGGCGCACGTGTCGGGTCGAACAGGCTGGGCTGGACAAGCAGGACGAAGGGACGCTCGTGGTGCCGCCCGCCCACGGCCGCCTCCTCCGAGGCGACGATCTCGTCGAGCGTGCCGCCCAGGTGAACGGTCCCCGCCCGGGCCGCCTCGGGCGCGCGCCAGGGGATCGGACCGTCGAGCGCCCAGTCGAGCTTGAAGATGCCGGGCCCGTAGCGGTAGCGTGAGAGGCGGCGGCGATAGCCGTCCGGCAGCCGCGTGCCGGCGATGCGGAGCATCTGGCGCGGAGTGAGATCCAAGAGGACCGGGGCGGCGTCCCCGAGCTCGTCGAGGGACTCCACCCGGCGCCCGGTCTGGACCTCGCCGCCGGCGGCGCGCAGCTCGGCCACCAGGGCGTCGGTCAGGCGCTGGGAGCCCCCGCGCGCGACGGGCCAGCCGACCGCGTGGGCGCCCATTGCGAGGACGATCCCGAAGGCCGCGCTGGCGGGCGTCCGGAGCGACACCATGGAGTGCGCGCAGCAGCCCGCGACCAGCGCCCGGGCCCGCTCGCCCTCGAAGCGCGAGCGGAGGAGGCCGCGCGCGGAGCGGATGCCGCTGAGGCCGAAGCGGGCCATGGCGAGCGGGTGGCGCGGCGGGCGGAGCGGGCCTAGGAGCTGGCGGAAGAGGACGTCGGAGTTGCGGACGAGCGGCCCGAAGAGGCGGCGGTATGCCGTGTGATCGTCGCCCAACCCGCGCGCCGTCTCGTCCACCGAACGGTGCAGCATGACCGTGCTCCCATCGTCCAATGGGTGCGCGAGCGGGGCCTCGGGATGGACCAAATCCAGCGGCTGCTCGCGCAGAAACGGCGACGCCAGCGCCAGCGACTGCACCGTCGAGCACGTGTCGTGCACGTAGCCCGGGAGCGTCAGCTCGGCCGAGCGGCAGCCGCCGCCGAGCGTCTCCTCGCCCTCCAGCACGAGCACCTCCCGGCCGGCGCGAGCGAGGACTATCGCCGCCGCCAGCCCGTTCGGGCCTGACCCTACGACGACG